>DATFZA010000806.1:0-13732 GCA_035314765.1 Bryobacteraceae bacterium | reverse complement strand
AGGATTGTTCGTTTGATGCTCGGTCTGGTGCGCAAACAGCCTTCGGGCCTACAGGGCGGCTACATCACCTCTATTAATGGCCAGCCCGGCTTTGTCTTTACCATCGGGGAGCAGGTGGCTTCCGTCTTGACGCTCGACCTGGATGAGGACGACCGCATCCAGGCAATTTATTTCGTCGCCAATCCCGACAAACTGCGGCTGACGGCGTTGTGAGCCGAAGCGGTGCGCACGCTCCCCATCTGGCCGCAGCTCGTTGCCTATGAAATCGCACCTCGCCTTGAGGTAGACATCAAGGCCCGGCGAACAGCGATTCTAATCGAACCGAAGAATCCCCTCACTGAGAAGGCGTGAAAAAATTGACTTTCGGTCCGTTTTGCACAGGGCAAGCAATACAGAACATTATGTGGCAAAAATGCTTTGATCGATTTTTTCACGGCTTCTGACGTTCGGGGCTTAGACGGAACAGTCCGTGCCATAGAGAAGCGCTTGATGTCTAGCCAGTGCTGGCGCCGCGCTCGCTTACTGCCGCCACTCGTCGATGAGATTCGCTACGAGCGCTGTCCAGCCGGTCTGGTGGCTGGCGCCGATACCCGCGCCGTTGTCGCCGTGAAAATGTTCGTAGAACAAGAGATAGTCCCGCCAGTGGGGGTCGTTTTGAAATTTCTCCGACCCGCCGAAGACCGGCCGGTGGCCGTTGGCGTCCCGCTTGAAAATATTAATCAACCGGCCGGCGATCTCCTCGGCCATTTGTTTGGGAGTGACCACCTCGCCGTTGGGACCGGGCAAGCCAAACGTGGGACCAAACGCCTCACTGAATTTGAGGAGCGATTCGACGATCAGGTAGGAGGTCGGAAACCAGATGGGCCCGCGCCAATTGCTATTACCGCCCTTAAGTTTCAAGATCTCTTCGGCCGGCTCATAGCGCACGATGCTCGAGCCGAACTGGAATGGATGCTCGCGATGAAATTTCGAAAGACTGCGGATGCCGAAGTCCGATAGAAATTCCTCTGAATCCCAGATGCGTTCCAGAATCCGGCGGAACTGCTCCTTGTCCACGATGGAAAGCACCAGGATCGGCTCGCCATCGCGCGTGTCTTGCCAGCAGGCATGCCGCACCAACTCCGGCCGGTTGCGCAAGAACCAATCCACGTTCGCCATCAGGTGGGGATGCTGCCGCAGCTCGTTGTTATAGAGAACTTCCACCGCAAACAGCGGAATCAGGCCCACCAGCGAGCGCACCCGGAAGCGGTGAAAATCGCCATTGGGGTAGCGCAGGACATCATAAAAGAAGCCTTCCTCTTCGTCCCAAAGTTGGATCGACCGGCCACCCATGTTCTTCATCGCCGAGCTGATGTAGATATAGTGCTCAAAGAATTTGGTGGCGAGATTTCCGTAGGTCTTGTTCTCCTTCGCCAGTTCCATGGCGATGTGCATCATGTAGAGGCAGAAGAACCCCATCCAGCCAGTGCCGTCGGACTGCTCGAGAATGGCGCCTCCAGGAAGCTTTTCACTGCGGTCCACCACGGTGATATTGTCGAGACCCAGGAATCCGCCCTCGAAGACGTTATTCCCCTGGCTATCCACCTTGTTCACCCACCAGGCAAAATTGATCAGCAGTTTGTGGAAACACTTCTCCAGAAACTCACGGTTGTCGTTGCCGGTGCGCTCCCGCTCCAGTTCATAGACCCGCCACACGGCCCAGGCGTGGACCGGCGGATTGAGGTCGGAGAACTCCCACTCGTACGCCGGGAGCTGCCCGTTGACGTGTTGAAACTGTTCGAACAACAAAAACCACAGATTGTCTTCGGCAAAACCAGGATCGATCAAAGCGATGCCGACGCATTGGAACGCGAGATCCCAGGCGGCAAACCACGGGTACTCCCACTTGTCCGGCATGGAGAGAATCCGCATGGAATTGAGATGATGCCAACGGATGTCGCGGCCGTGCTTGCGCTGTTGCGGCGGCGGCGCTTTGGGATTATCGCCCTGAAGCCAGAGGTCCACGTCGAAGTAGTACATCTCCTTGCTCCAGAGCAGGCCGGCAAACGCCTGCCGCTGGATCATCCGTTCTTCTTCGCTGGCGCGGGCTGGGTGAACGCAGTCGTAGAAGCGGTCGGCATCGAACTTGCGTTTGGCGATGATGTCGTCCACCGTTCGCAGCGGCTCGTCTAGACGCTCGGGGGAAAGGCGCAGACGCACCACTGCGGACTCGCCGGCGGGAATGCGCAGGCGATAGTCGACACACATCTTGGTGCCCTGCAACTCCGGATTCACGGCGCCTTCTTCGCCATGAATGATGTAGCGGTGAAACGCGTCTTTGACGTAAGGCGTCGGGTTGGAGGATCCGTAGAGCCGCTCCGCGTTGGTTTCGTTATTGGTGAACAGCGGCGTTCCGCCGGCCTCGGCATAAAAATAGCGTGGACCCAACTGATAGGTTGCGCGGAGATTCCGGGGCGGCTCGCCGCAGGTGTCGTCGGCGGTTACGCTGACATACCCGTCTCCCATTTCACCGGCCTTGATCAGAGGTTGCTTGTATTGGGGATCGGTCCAACTCCAGGTGTTCCGAAACCAGAGATGCGGCAACAGGCGCAACTCCGCGGCTTCGGGCCCGCGGTTGAACACCTCGATACGGACGCAAATATCTTCCTCGGAAGCCTTGGCGTACTCGGCAAATACGTCGAAATAGCGATCTTGGTCGAAAATGCCGGTGTCGATCAGCTCAAACTCGGGGCCACGATCGCCGCGCCGGCGATTCTCCTCCACCAGCCACGAGTACGGATACTCGCCTTGCGGGTATTTGTACAGGTACTTCATGTAGCTGTGAGTAGGCGTGCTGTCGAGGTAATAGTAATATTCCTTGACGTCTTCGCCGTGGTTGCCTTCACCGCTGTTGACGCCGAACAAGCGCTCTTTCAGGATGGGATCATGCCCGTTCCACAGGGCCAGTCCAAAGACCAGCAATTGATAGCGGTCGCAGATCGCGCCCAGGCCGTCCTCGCCCCACCGGTAGGCCTTGCTGCGGGCCATGTCATGGGTCAGGAAGTCCCAGGCCGTTCCGTACTCGCTGTAATCCTCGCGCACGGTGCCCCAGGCACGCTCGCTGACATATGGCCCCCACTTCCGCCATGGGCGGACCAGCGTCCCTTCATAGGGACCGTGCAATCTCTTGAACTCCGCTGTCTCAGTAATGGGCTTCATGGCCGTTCCCATTTCTATCCCAGGCTATTGACTAGCCCGGGATTTCAATTTTTGAAGAAAACGCAGTTCCTACTATGACACACGGAACTGGCCTTTCGGGGCCGGCGCCAGCGCGAACGTCAGTTTATTTTGCCTTGGCCTTGGCCGCGTTGGTGAGTCCCTGGGTGTGGCACTCGATACACGTATTTTGGAACGTGTGGCAAGTGAAGCAGGCGCTGGTGTTGAGCATCGCCTGATACGCGTGAGCGCCGGCCTTAAAGATCGGCAGAGGTATATGACTTCTCGGCAGCTCGTTGTGACAGCGGCTGCAATAGTCGGAGTCGTGACACGTCGCACAAGCCGTTTTATCGAGTTCGACGTACTGGCCGTGAATGTCGTCTTTCCACCGCGCCGTGTGCGAAGCCGGCCGCATCACGATGTGGCAGGAAACGCACTGGTCCTTTGCTTCCACGGACGGCGTTACATTCTGATGGCAAACAAAACATTTGGTGTCCGGCTGGGAAGCCTCCTCGACGTGATGAAGGCGGAAGCTCTCGGTGTGAAAATCGGGCTTGACGTTGCGAGTGTGGCTGGCGGGAGTAAACAGTCCCTTCGCGGTATCCTCATGACAAACTTTGCAGTTCGTCATCCGGAATTGCGAAGCCACCCGGTTGGCGTCGTGGCACTGGACACAATCCAACATTTGGGGAAGCGTAAGATCCGTCAGGCTGGTGCTTCGCGGAACCGCGTAATGGCACGTGGTGCATTGGAGGCCGAGCCGATCTTTTTCCTTGAAATGAGCGATGTGCGAGAAGCGGATGTCGACATATTTCCCGGAGACCACTACTTTGGCGATCATGCGCCGTTGCTCGGTAAATCCGGGATTTTCGATTTCCTCAGGCGTGTGACAGCCGCGGCATCCGGCCGCGTCCAGCGTCGCATCCAGCTTGGGCGTCATGCCCGGTTTGGAGTGGCAAGCGGCGCACTGGGTATGTCCCGGGAATTTGGCGTAGATGCCCTGTTCATCGAACGTGTGACAGAACGTACAGTCGGCGCGGAAGCCTGTCTTCGGATTGAGGCGGCCCTGCTTGTCAACATGGTCGTGATGGGAAAACTTGAACAGAATGGCGCGCGTCGACTTGTAGCGCGGGAATGGAACCAGGTCCGCCGCGCCCGAGGGCGGGAACTCGCTGTGGCACTGCGCGCAAATGATTTGCTTGATGTCTTTGTCGAAATCATCGGCATGGCAGACCTTGCACTGGTCGTGCCCCGGCCGTTTGAGCACGACAGAACCTTCCTTTTCCGGCGTATGGCAAAGATTGCATTCCAAGCTGCCGAGCTGCTTGGCGTGAAATGCGTGGATGAAGAAATCCTTTGAGGCAGGCGGGGTACCGGCAGGCGCCGCCGGCGGAGTGGGGGCTTGTCCAAAACCGGCGGGCGCTAACATCAGCGCGAGCGCCGCAACACTGGCGAGCGCGTAAATCGGTCGAAGGGAGCGTAGAATCGTGGTGATGTCAGTCATCCGGTTTGTCAGTATTTCCATGCGACCCCCACGTGCAAGGAGCGCGAGTTGTTGAGATCGGGCCGCAGCAGAAAGAAGTCGTTGTCGAGGTTGTAGTCGAAAAACACCCTCGAATGCTGGTCCACTTTCCACCAGGCGCCGGCCAGCCAGCCGCTCTGGTGGAGATTGTCTACATAGAAGAACCGGTCTTGCATGCTCACCCGCCGGTAGTATACGCCGCCATTCAAACTAAAACGGCCTTCCGCGAAGGTACGCCGGATCTCACCGGTCAGGTCCTTGACGCTGGTCTCGCCGGTGCCTGTCAGGCTGTCGAACGTGGTCGCGCCAAAGGGGCTCAGGCGATCCGTGTTCCGCTGATGGTACTCAAAAAATGTTTCGACTTTGCGGAAGGGAAACACCTGAGAGTTTACCCGATAGTCTTCAAAAGAGCTGTCGAAGGGCGTTGCGTCATTTTTGTCGTTCAGGCGGCGGACCACAGCCGCGCCGCCTAAGCGGAACCAGGGAGTGATGGTCCTCCGGGCATTGATCGAAAATTGGCTATATTGCGTGAAGGGCCCCAGATACAACCTAAGCAACGGAATGTAGGAAGAGTCGCTGCGAGCCGCGTCGAGAAAGTCGTATTGATAATCCTTGTTACTCAACTTCTGGAAAAAACCGGCACGGAGTCCGTTCTTATTTGAGTTATAGACGGCGTCGGCGCTAAAATCCACTGGTGTTCCGCCGTAAATGCGCAGATACGAACTAACCAGCCAGTGCTGGTTGAAACGGCGCCGGAAGTTAACCGTATGGCTGCCCTTGATATACCAGATGCCTTCATACGACACACTGGTATTGGGGTCCAGCTTGAAGGTTACATTGGCCCCGCCTATGAAGCGCTGATCGGGGGCTCCGAAGATGGAGAATCTTCTGCCGCCAAAAACGGTTAGATTGTAGAGCGGACGATTCACGTTAAACGCCGCCCCGTCGATGGGAGCCAACTCAGAGCCGTAAACGTACTGCCGGCCGATGGTCAGCGACGTCCCGGCCCAATCCCCATCAGTGGGCTTACCGTTGATCTCAATCGTGGCGGTCTGCCATTCATAGCGCTTGGAGCCGGGGAACGTTTCTATGATGTTCGCCGCCGGGTTGCCAAGGCCGACCGGAGTGGCATCCTGGAGGTAGCGGAGAGCGAAATGAGTATTTATCCGATCCGAACCCCAGCCGCGCGTCCCGAAATCGATAAAGCTCTCCACCCGATTGGCGTCCGACGCGAAGTCGGGAGGATAGGCGTAACCAGCGGGGTTAAAGATGTTGCTTGGCGACCCGTTGATGATCCCGGTAAGCGTAGCCTGGTTGCTAAAATTGGTGTCGTATCGCCAGTAGTCCGCCTTTATCTCGATGAAGAGGTGACTGGCGAAATCGTTGGTTCCACCCTTGGCCGTGCCGGTCGCCGGCGGCGGCCCGAGTACGGGATCGGGTTTGATTTGAGGGATGGCGCCTTGCAGCAGCGAATCCCACGAGGACTCGACGCTGGGCGCTCCTTCGCTGGGCGTGCCCGGTTTCTGGGCAGCCGTCGATCCTGCCGGTTGCCCCCAAAGAACCATGGGGGCGCCGGCTAACAAGATCGCAATGCCCAGACGAACCGCGCTAGATTTCACAGCAGAACTACTAAAGAGTTTTGTCAACTTGTGCCTGCTTGTGTTCGAGTTTTTGTTTTAATGAGTGCTTCGGCGTGCCCGGTCTGCCGCTGCCAGCCGCTTCTTAGCCAACTGGATATGCCATACGTATGTGTCGCTATGCCACTTGGTGGCCTGTAGATAAAGATTCAATTCGCTCATCTCGTTGGCGGACTGACCGAGCTTAGCATAGATTTCCGCCAAGCTCCAATGTACATGCGCGTTGTTAGCTGTATCGCCGGTTACCTGGGTCTGCAACGGCGTGACCGGAGAGAGAGCCAGTTCCGCTTGATATGCCGTAATCGCTTGCTGGTAAAGATTCTGGGCCGTGGCCGGATCGGTCGCCGCTTCGGCCATGGTCGTGTAGACCTCCCCGATGGCTGCGTTCACGCCCAGATGCAGAGGATCGATATTCAGTACATCCTGATATAGCGATATCGCCTGCGTAGGATCGGAGTCGCGCAGCAGCCCGGCCAGGCGCAAGCGAACGGTAAAGATGCAGGGCGGCGGATTTATCGGTCCGGTGGGCACTACTGTGACGAGTTGGCAGGTGTTGTTGGCCAGGTTGTTCATGGACACTGCCATCTGATAATCCGCAATCGCGCCGGCAGTATCTCCCAATTCATCCTGTTCGTGAAGGCCCCGCTGCATGTAATCCCACGGATTGGCGGGTTGAGTGATCTTGAGAAGATTCCAATCTACTCGCCCCTCGAAATAGAACGGATTGGGCATAAAGTAGTTGGGGTTGGTCGTCTGGAACGTTACCCCTGGTACATAAGTGGAGGAAGGAGTGACCAGAGGGGCCGGGGGCGAACTCTGCGCGAGAGCGCCGACAACAAACAACGGGAGAAAAGCAATTCTCGATACTTGTTTCGTCATGAAGTTACTCCTGCACATTGACTGTAGTATCGGCGGTCGCGAGCGCCGGCAAGCTTTTCAGCAGGTCGTCGAGACGCTGCTCGCTCAGCAGGCCAAGGTCATGCCCGGAAGGTCCGTTCGGCCCGGTGGTGCGGATCAAGAACCGGACAAACAATGGCGGGAAGTGCTCGTAGTTAATCTGAGCATGGACATGGAGCGGCGCTTTGATCGACGTAATGCCCAGCTCCGCGAGTTCGGCCTGGGTCGGCAGCGTGATGTCGTAACTGTACGTATGGGGAACCAGGGGCTGCAGCGACCGGAAGTTGTCGACCGTGTTGGCCAAGGCCGCGCTGAAGGTCTCTTCATAATGCGGCTTGGTCACCACAATCGCTTTGCCGCTGGCGTCCGTGCGGCCGATGCCCTGACCCGGAAGCGCAATGCGTGTCAGCTCGTTCCGGAATAGCACCAGACCTTCGTTGAATCCGAAGAACAGCCGTGCGTCGGAACCGTCGTCCGGGCCAGCTTCGAATACCTGATTGGTGTGCCCGGCATTAGCCGTGCTTCCATTCGGGTAAGGCTTGGTTGGGTCGCGATTGTGATTGCCGGGATCGACCACCGCGTGAATGTGTTCGTTATCCTCGTCGCTCAGGTTGCCGTCCGGCTGCAGCTCACCCGTTTCAGGATGTGGTTTGTCAACCACGTAACCGGATTGATAGAGCAGGAAGCCGTTGTCATCGGTAACCGAAAGCTGGATATAGCCGGTTCGCTCCTGCGAAAATCCTGCCGGGAAACGGTGGCCGGTCAGCGCGACGCACTCGGCGCGAACCGTAAAAATTTGACCGAGCTTCGCGGTTGTGTCAGTCTTAGCAAGACTGATCCGCACGGCCGCGTCGAGCAAATCCTGACGGCGCTGTGCGAGCGCAAGCGGTATACCGTATTCATCTACGCCCGGCTGATACGCATCCGGATAAGTGGGATCCACTCTGGCTTGCAGCTCACTGGTGTAGAGCAACGGCACGTCAACCCCCGTAAAGTGGTGATTGACTACCTTGCGCTGTTGCAACGGGAAATTCTGTTCGGTGGAGACACCACCGGGCACTGCCGCGTAGTTGGTGAAGAATTGCGCGGGCGTCGGACTAGTGATGTTAAGATCGCCTACCGTGTAAGTGGAGTTCCCGCCATAGGGAAAATTCGACATATGGCAGTCCTGGCAGCGAATTACCTTGCCGAACGGGTTGTTGGTGCTGTTGTAGGCGCCAAGCTGCCATTCCGTGCTGAGATTCTCCAGGCGATAGTAGGTTACGTTCTGCCCGCCGGCGTTGACGTCGTTCTCGAAATGTTGCAAGTCTCCCGGAAGTGCCGTGGGAACGCGGACATCATGGCATGCGTTACAAAACGCGGAGGAGCGGAGGAACGCGATCTTTTCGGGATTGTTGCTCGCGACATGAAAATCGCCCTTCACCGCGACCGGCTGTAGAAAGGGCCCAACCTTCTCGACCGTGTGATTGAACAAGACGCTATTGTTGCCGATACCGTCGGCCTGAAGGCTCCGGCTCAAGTCGGCGCCACCTATATTGTGGCAAATGTCGCAGTGGATCGCGTTCGCGCCGATCGAGGGAGTAGCTCCAGGAGGAGGATCCCCGCCGATGGTGGCCGGGAGCACCTGGTTGCCGCTGGCGTCCACAAAATGGTAATCGCGCAGCGGGCGAAATAGCTCCGGCACGAAATTTGGCCCGGTTCCGGCCAACTCGGGGACTTCGCGGGCGGCTGGATTGTCGCCATTCCGCTCGATCGGACCGTTGTGGCACGAAAAACAGAATCCGGCGCGCACCTGGTTCACATTCACGTAATCGCGCGTGGTGAACATGTTCGTATTGAATGGAATGACCTTGCCAGTCGCATCCGTCGTCGTCTTGGTGCTGTCCGCGTATACCGGGCGAAGCAGTCCGCCATTTAGGAAATTACCCGAGGTCTCAAGCCCGTTGAACAGCGGGCTCACACTCCGATAACCGGATTTCACCGAAGTGCGCATCTCGTCAAATTGTCGTTGATGGCAAGGCAGGCAGTTCTGCGGTTTCTGATAGGGCTGGTCCTTGAAAGCAGATTCCGTGAGTCCGCCAACCGGCCTCTGCGCGAACAGAGGCAGACCGATTACAGCGAGAAGAGGTAAACAACTAACCAATGTGGTACGCATTACTCAAAGATTATGCTCTAAGCGATCCGACTTTGCAAGCTTTAGTGACACTGAAATTGCGGCTACCAATCCCTAGGGAAATCTCATTGCCGACCGCGTCAACCGCGGCTCGGATTGGGCTCCACTGGCGAGTTGGGAGCGCCCGCCGCGGCGCGTTTGTTGGCGAGTTCGGCGAAGGCGGCGCCGAATGCCGGCACACGCTGGCGCAAGGTGTTGAAATCCTGTTTCGGAATGATCAAAACGTCAAGAGCGGTACGGGCGCGCACGGTGGCGTTGCGGGTCTTGTCGGCGAGCAAAGCCATTTCTCCAAAATACTCGCCGCGGGTCAAGGTTGCCAAGAGTTCCTGCTTGCCATTTTGTTCCTTGAGGACCTCACACTCCCCTTCTTCAATGACATACGCGCTGTCGCCCAGATCCCCTTGCTGAAAGACGAAGTCCCCGGGCTCGAAGTGCTGATTCTTGATGGCGGATTCATACGTAACCTTGGTCTGTGCCAGTTCCGGCGGGAACAGCACGTGGAGCAGCCAATCGTTGGAGATCCGGACCTTGCGATTGATGCCCGGCATCTTCATCAGGTAGATGGCGCGCCACATGATCCAGGCGATAAAGCCCGAGAGTTTGATGCCGAAAATTTGCGCGACCGCGGCGCCGTGCCCCAGCGAGCCAAGCGTTCCGAGTCCCTCGAAGGCGAACTCCGCGCGGCTACCTCCATGCACGGCGGCCGCGATATTCGTGGCCGCCGTGGTGGCCTCGCGAATGGCGTGCTGCGCCGTCGGCGGCACCTTGGTTCCTTTGATGGTTCGAACAGAAGCGCAATCGCCCAGCGCCCACACCTTGCCTTCGTAACCCTGCAGGTCCATCCCGGTATTGACGAGCAGCTTGCCGCGCTCCTTGGCGCAATCGAGCTTCTGCACCACCGGAGCCAGGGCGGAGGGCACGGTCGAGATCAGCGTCTTGCAGGGAATTTCCGTACCCGACCCCAAAATCGCTCTTTCCGACGTGGCCGCCTTCAGCTTGTCGTTGAGAATGATTTCGACGCCGCGCTTACGCAAAATGTTCTGCGCAAAACCGGCCAGCGTTTCAGACATTTCCGGCAGAATGCGGTCGCCGGCCTGTACGAGCACGCAACGGTGCGGCTCGTTGCGCAGCCGCATGTAGTTCTTTTTGACGGCGTGCACGAAATCGTTCAACTCGGCCATCACTTCCACCCCGGAGAAGCCGCCGCCGCCGACGACGAAAGTCAGTAGCTTCTTGCGCAGTTCCGGGTTCTCTTCGACATCGGCTTCCTCAAGAACATGAATCAAGTGATTGCGCAGCACCATGGCATCGGCCAGCGTCCTGAAACCCATGGCGTTCTCGATCATGCCGGGCATGCCGTAATAACTGGTAATGTTGCCCAGCGCGATCACCAGGTAGTCGTACTTGATCTGGAGCTGGCGCGGGCGAAAACCCGGACTGATGCTCACGATCTGGTTCTTCAGATCGATATCCTCGACTTCCCGCATGATCAGATTGGTGCGCGGGCAAAGCCTGCGAATTGGCGAGACTACGTTCGTCAACGCAATCGATCCCGAAATCACTTCCGGGAGCATGGGCTGGTATACCCAGTAGTTCTCGCGATTGACCAGCGTTATATCAGCTTCTTCCGGCCGAAGAAGCTTCTCCAATTGACTGGCGGTGTACACCCCTGCGAAGCCGCCGCCGAGAATCAAGATCTGCTTTGCGTTCGTGCTCATAGTTTTTCTCTAGACCGCCGCGGTACGGGAGGCCCGCGCGGGTTCGGGTTTTGCCACCTATGAAGTATAAAGCCCCGCCGCGCCAATAGCAAATCTTAAAATCAGCTATCAGCTTGACACACGGGGATCAACCGTCCATAATCGACTCTGTTGACTTTCATGGCACGCTTTTTGACCTACCCGACGATCGCCTGGTTTTTCCTGCAAACCGCTGGTTTCGCCGAAGAGGACGCCCGCGTCAAGGCGTTTCATACCGATCCCGTGGACGTGTGGGGACAACGTTTTCTCATTGCTACTATTTGCCTCGGCATAGCGATCCTGCTTTTTAATTTGTTCAAGAATCGGGGAACGACGGGCGGACCGGCTTCCTGGGCCCTGTTAGCCGCCGGCGTCGCCCTGGTTCCGCTCATGGCCACTGGAATCGGCACCCTGTTGGTTTTTGAACGCGCCGAACATGTTCAATTCTGCGAGTCCTGCCATATAACGATGCAAAGCTTCGTCAATGACATGCGCGACCCGAAAAGCGAGAGCCTGGCGGCCGTGCATTTCAAGAACAAGTTCATTCCCGACGACCAGTGTTACGATTGCCACACGTCTTACGGCATGTTCGGCACGGTGGAAGCGAAGATGGCGGGGATGGAAGACGTTTATAAGTATTTCACCCGCACCTGGTCCAACCCGATCTCGATGCGTGAGCCCTATCCGAATCACGATTGTCTGAAATGCCACGCCGAATCGGCATTGTGGCTCAAGCACGACGAGCACATCGCCGCCAGGGACGATCTGTTCGCGGATAAAATGAAGTGTCTGGATTGCCACGGAGCGGACCATCCGGCTCATCCCGAATCCGTCCGCAAAGTAGTGGCGGCGAGGTAGCTTTGAAGACAACAGCTGTCAATCCCAAAGTCGCGCAGCGCATTTTGATTGCCGCGCAGTTGCTGGCGCTGCTCCAACTTGTTCTGGCTCTGAACTTTCTGCTCAATACCACCGGCGGCACGCTTTTCTTGTTTGCTTCCTTTGGTCCCCTGCTGGTGCTGGCTGCCATCGCTCTGATGGTCGGCGTCGGCATCTACAAATACAGGCAAAGCCACCATCTCTTCGATATGGAGACCTACTCGCCGGGTGAAGTCATTGTTCGCCAGGAGGAGGCGGGTGTTTGCGCCTACTTCATCCAAGACGGGCAGGTGGAGGTGGTTCGAAACGAACAGGGCAAGGATCAAGTTATCGCCACATTAGGCAAAGACGAATACTTCGGAGAGATGGCGCTGCTTTCGAACGCGCCGCGCAACGCCACCGTCCGAGCGCTGAAAGAGACGCGAGTGGCGGCGCTTGGCAAGGAAAACTTCGTTAGATTGTTAGCCGTAATGCCGGCTACCAAGGAGAGCGTTCTCCAAACCGTGCAAGCTCGGGCGAAAGAAGTGGCGGCCGGGCAGTGACCAGGTTGGCCAAATCCAAGAAAAGAAGTCCATAATAGATGAAGCCGGAAGTGTGAACACAAGCCGGTGCATTAGAATTCTTTAAGGAGACTAGATCAGAATGAAGCTCAGTTTGAGGAAGACAATTGCTACCGTGGTCTTGGGTGGCTTCGCGTCGCTCTGCGGAACTGCCATGGCTGCGGATGCCGCGGCGGGCAAGGCTGTTTATGCCAAGTGCAAGACTTGCCACGGCGCCAACGGCGAAGGCAATCCCGCCATGGCCAAGGTGTTTAAGACCGAGATCAAACCATTGTCGGATCCGGAAGTTCAGGGAATGAGCGACGCCGACATTAAGAAAATCGTATCCGACGGCAAAGGCAAGATGAAACCGGTCGCGGTCAGCGGGGCCGACCTCGACAACGTAGTCGCCTACGTCAAGACCTTGAAGAAGTAAGGAAGTTCCTGCCAAGACGGCCGTAGAGAACGTGACTCCGCGGCAGACCGAAGCGGAGATCGCCGAGGGCGTGCGGGCCGCGATGCGCTGCCACGAGAACGGCGTCACCAGCGTGCTGGACGTCAACGCCGCGCCAAAATACTTGCGCGTGTATCAGAAGCTGCAAGCGCGCCGGTGAACTCACGCTGCGCATCTCCGGGCGCCAGCCGCTGGCGGACAGGAAATACTTGGACGATGCCGGAATCACCGCGGCGTTCAAAGGTCTTGCGGACGGTTCTTTGGGCTCGGCTACGGCGCTGTTCTACGAGACATACCTCGATCGGCCCGAAACCAGCGGCTTGGCGAATGCTGAAAGTTGCCGTACGCGCCATAGGCGACAAAGCCAATTATCTGATTTGGAATTTCCCGTTTCCGCATCGAGCATGCCCAGCACCTGCGCGCCGAAGACATCCCTAGTTTCGCCAAGCTGGGCGTAGTCGCTTCCCTGCAGCCGCATCACGCGATCGACGACGGTCGCTGGGCGGAAAAACGCATTAGACCCGAACAGGCCAAGGGAACCTACACTCTTCGTTCTTTGCTGGATGCGGGTGCCACGTTGGCCTTCGGTTCCGACTGGGAAGTAGCGCCGATCGAGCCGATCATGGGAATTTATGGAGCGGTTACGCGCCGCGCGCTGTCTATCGCGAGAACAACACGCGGCCATCAAACACGGCCGGCATAG
>DATFZA010000805.1:0-5324 GCA_035314765.1 Bryobacteraceae bacterium | reverse complement strand
AGCGATCGGTTGCGTCTTGTGTTCGAGGTCGGAAGGAAACAGGATGTACAACTGACCGTTCCAACGGGCTTCGATCATGCCGGACAAGGTTTGGGAGGTGCCTTCTACTTCGATTTGCGCACCGGCCGGAATCGCGATCAGCCGGAAGCGGCCATACTCTGCCGTAGGCCGGGCCTTTAGGGCCGAAAGCACGGAGACCACGAGGTAGAGCCCGCTGTTAGGCATATGGGAAGATTCGGCGGAATCTTTCTACAACAATACCACAAAATCTTGTTTCCCCTGGAAATTATCGGTTTTCTTTACGTATTTTTTCACCGGGCCGTCACACGTTAGCGAAAACGGAGCGCAAGCTTCCCCGCGGGCGTTTTATACCTCAATTGGAGATCTTTGGACTTCACTTTGCCCTCGATCAGGAAATAGAGGAGGCCTGACAAGGGTTCCGTGATCTCTCGCTCTGGCAATACTTTCGCCTTGAGCGCCGCCAGCATGGGATCGGGCTTGCCTTCGCTCGACTCCACTTTCGTCTCCGCGGCGGAAGGCGCCGTTGTTCCGGTCCCGACGGTCATGCCTCCCAGGCCGAAGCTGGGCCTGCCGTTTTGGCCTTTCTGTCCTCCGCCGCGAGCCCCATTGGACGAAACGATCAGGCTGCTGCCGCCGGCGATCTGAGTTGGCTCAAAAGGCTGCGAACGTTGTCCCTGATTGTCGTCTACCAGCAGAAAATCGTCGTGCGAGATCGCCACTGGCTTGTCGCTGACGGGCCGCAGGGTTACGCGAACCACGATGAGTCCGCTGACGACGTCGCCGCCAAGTTCCTGGCGAATTTGTTCCGGACTCACTAAGGCGGTAGCCGATAAATCCACTAGCTCGTTAGAGGTCTCTTCCAAGGGAAGCTTCTTTTCGGCCGCGGGCGAAAGGGGAGAAAACAGGATTGTAAGTACGCAAACACGCAGGTAACGCATAAGAAGATGCCCCGCTGCGATTATACGACTACGGAGAACCTAAAGCCGTTTCGTACTAATGCCGATGAGACGCTTGGTGTCTTATATGAATCGGCTTGCCGCAACTGCGATCATCCTTGTCTCCTCGTCCGTTCTCTTGGCTCAACAAACCGGCACACCGGCCGCTACGGGTCAGATCAGTATTTCGACCATCCCCCCAATAGCCAATTTTGCGGTAGACGGAACCATATATACAGGTGGGGCGACCTTCCTTTGGCCCGCTGGCAGCAAGCACACGCTCCAGTTCCTGACCGACACCGGCGCATCGTTCCAGACCAGCTCGGACCAAACCGCGGAGTACGGTTTCAACGGTTGGGTGGACAACGCCGGTCTGTTGAGTTTGGGTAGCAACCCGGTTCAAACCATCACGGCAGACCCACGCATTACTGCGTTTACCGCCACGTTGACGATTTCGTACCGGGTGATGCTGAATTTCTTCACTCCGCCAGACAATTTGCCGCCGGTATGCAGCGCGGGATCGATTCCTCCCAATGTTTTCCGGCCCGGAGTGGTATTGGTGAACGGTATCTGCTATTGGAGTTCGACCACATTGTACATTCAGGCCGGGGCGGCGATGCTAAACGCTATTCCTTTTCCGGGCTTTGTGTTCCTCGGGTGGCAAGGCGGCCAGAGTTCGACGGCATACCTGACCTCGCTGAATATAGTCGGGCCTACCACGATCACTCCCACATTCTCGCCGGCTAAACGGGTTACCTTCCTGACTAACCCCCCTGGGCTCCAGGTGCTGATCGATCACACCCCAACTCCCACCCGACCCGCTACGGGACCGTGTCAGAACGAAGCGCTGCCTGTAGCCGCCCCGGCGACCATAACGCCGCTGTGTGTGGGCGATTTCGATTTCGCCCCGAACTCGACCCACACCATCGCCGGCGTATCGCCCCAGAACGACTTATTCGGAAATTCCTGGGTGTTCCAAAACTGGAGCAACGGAGATTCTCAAAACGCGCTGTTCACCGTCGATTCCACCACTACCGCGATTACGCTCACCGCCAATTTCGTCCCGGGCATCCCGGTCAGCTTGGTTACCTCTCCCACCGGACTAAAGCTGAATGTCGACGGGCGTGTGAATTGGCCATCCTACAACTTCGTGTGGGGACAAGGGAGCACACATCAGGTCTCAGCGCCGGCGCAGGACACAGATACCAAAGGACGGAAGTACACTTTCCAGGCGTGGTCCAACAGCGGCCCGGCTGCGCAATCGATCACGCCGGATGCAAGCAGTGTCGGCATTGGGATTCGTATGATTGCGTCATATTCGATCCTTTCAAGGGTGGTTGTTCAGACCTCGCCCCCTGGTCTGCCCATAAAAGTGAACGGTAAGACTTGCCAGACGCCATGTACCTTGGACGTGCCCAACGGTAGCCAAGTCGCAGTCTCGGCAACCCCGTCGATTCCGACGGGACCAGGCGCCCGGCTCGACCTAACCGGCTGGTCCGACGGCGCCGCGTCAGATCACACCTTCACGGTTAACGCGGACTATACGACCGTCACCGCCAATTACTCTCCGTCGTTTCAAGTGAGCACCAACAGCAATCCGCCAGCCGGGGCCCAATTCGCGCTAAACCCATCCTCGCCGGACGGTTACTACGTCGCCAATTCCGCCATAACGGTCACCGCCAACCCCATGCCAGGCTTTCAATTTGTCCACTGGAGCGGAGATTTGTCGGGAACCTATGCCACCGGCTATTTGACAGTCACCCGTCCCGTGAACGTGACCGCGATGCTCAGCCGCACTCCCTACATCGCTCCGGCCGGGATTACAAACGCCGCTGGAACCACGCCGGTTTCGGGTGTCGCGCCTGGGTCGCTGATTAGCATATCGGGCGAAAGCCTCGTTGCCGCTTCCGTCACCGGGCCAACTAATCCCTTGTCACAGTCTGTGGGGGGCGTCAGCGTTCTCCTGGGAGATCGCCTGCTACCGTTGGTTTCCGTATCGCCGCAACTCATCGTGGCCCAAATCTTCTCCGATCTGGCCGATGGCAACTATACTCTCACCGTGATCTCTGTAGGACAACCCAACGTCACGGGCACATTCAACATCGTGCGCAACGCCCCGGGCTTGTTCACCCAGCCCGGGACAAATCCTCCCATTGCTCTGGCTCTGCACGAGGATGGAACGCCCATCACCACCGCCAGTCCGGCCAAAACCGGGGAATTGGTTTCGTTACTAGGCACTGGGTTTGGCGTTTATACCAAGACGCTGTTAGACGGATTCCAACCGCCCAGCAATCCTCCCGCCCTGGCGGATCCGGTGCAGGTCACAGTGGGAAGCGCGACCGTAACCCCGGACGCCTCCACCGCGGCGCCGGGTTACGTTGGCTATGCCCTGACAAAATTCCGCATTACCGGCGATATGCCCTCGGGAACCAACGCCACCGTCACGGTCCAGGTCAATGGCCAGCCAAGTAACTCGGTGCTCCTGCCATTGCAGTAGGCGGGAAAATAGCCGACCTCCTAAGGTTGGTTGAAAAGACTGGCTTCGGAATAGCGGCCTGCGGATTGCAGAAAAACTAACTGTGGAACTGCGCGGCGCCGAGAATCAGCGCCACTAAATTCCACGCCACCAACGCCGCAAACACAATGTTGATGCGCGATAGCAGGCGCTCCCGTCCCGTACTAAAGCACAAAACTCCCAGCGCCACGGCGATCAGTTTCACCGTCAAGAGCGCACTGACAGGATTCGCGGAAACGCTCATCGCCAACAGCACGACCGGATTACCTTCTTTCACCCCATGCAGCAGGAACGCGATCGTAGTCAAGAAATCAAGCACCTGCAGATATGCATAGTGCCAAAGGAGTTGGTTCAATGAGGCCGTTCCCAAAACAATTTACGTCCTTATACAATCTACTAGATAATGCTTAGCACGTAAAGGTTACGAGGGCTACAGTACTAAGTAAAGTTTCTGAAGAAGGTACAGAAGTCATAAGACAATGCCGGCTAGAGTGATATGTCCCCAATCACCACACCTTGCAAGCCTCTTGCCTGACCATCGGCTGTCCAACTTTGCAAGAGAATGCCTTGGCGAATTCGGGCATGTTGGAAACCACCCCGTTGATGCGGTATTCGTCCGGTGAGTGCGGGTTGGTGATGGCATTGGCGCGCTTGTTCTCGGGACGCTCGTCGCCACAGGCCCATTGCGCCATACCGGCGAAAAACCGCTGATCGGGCGCAAACCCGTCGATCGGCTGAAGATTCTGTCCCTGGGTCGCATGCTTCCAGGCGATGTAGGCCAGCAGCGTCCCGCCCAGGTCGGCGGTATCTTCTCCCAGCGTCAAATGCCCGTTTATCTTGATGTCGTCCACCACGGTGTACTGCGAATATTGGTGGGCGATACATTCGGCGCGCTCGGTAAATTCCGCCGCGTCTTTCTTGGTCCACCAATCTTTAAGGTTGCCTTTCGCGTCAAACTGGCGGCCTTCATCGTCAAAGCCATGCGTCAGTTCGTGACCGATAGTCGCGCCCGTATTGCCGTAGTTCGGCGCGTCGTCCAGCTTGGGATCGAACAGTGGTGGCTGCAACACGCCCGCCGGAAAATTGATGTCGTCCATCTGGGCGTTGTAATACGCGTTCACCGTGGGGGGCGTCATTCCCCACTCGCCCCGATCCACCGGTTTCCCGATTTTTGCGAGCTGGCGCTTTGTTTCAAAAATCGACGCCCGCACCACATTGCCTTCAAAATCGTCCCGCTGAACCACTACCGAGCTATAGTCGCGCCACTTATCGGGATAACCGATTTTGTTCACGATGGAGCGCAGTTTCTCCAGGGCCTTGGCCTTGGTGGCCGCGCCCATCCAGGGCAGTTGCTCGATTTCGCTCTGCATCGCCGCCTCAATCTCCTTGGTCATCGCCTGAACCTGTTGCTTGGTCTCGGGCGAGAATGTCTTGGCCACGAATAACTGGCCAAGCGCCTCGCCCAGATCGTCATCCACATACTGCACGCATCGTTTCCAACGGGGCTTCAACTGAGGGGTGCCATGCAAGTACTTTGAGAAGAACTCAAAGTTCTCGTTGACGAAGGATGTCGAGAGAAACGGCGCCGCGTCATGGACCATGTGCCAGCGCAAATATGTTTTCCACTCGCCGAGAGCGCGCTTGGCCAACTGCTTCTGCAGTTCCTGAAAAAATGCCGGCTCGGTGACGTTGATCGCCGCACTGGGCGTGGCGCCGAGAGCCTGGAAGTAATCCGCCCACGAGAATGCCGGCGTCAGCGCCTGCACTTGTGCCAGCGTCAATTTGTGAAAGAGCTTGTAGGGATCGCGCTTTTCTACTTGGGTTAAGGACGCCTTGGCCAGCTCTGTTTCGAT
>DATFZA010000804.1:0-5527 GCA_035314765.1 Bryobacteraceae bacterium | reverse complement strand
TCGCTGGCGGGTGTACTGCATCCGAATCTGGTGGGACTCCATGAGCTGTTCCATGAAAACGGCGCTTGGTTTTTCACCATGGAGTACATCGAAGGAACGGACTTTATCGGCGCGCTCAAGAAGTCCTCCAGCCCTACGTCCCTGGAGATTCACGATGCTTTCGATCAGACGTCCACTATCGCTCCGGACGCTGACTGGGAACCGGCAGATGCGGAAGGGTTCCAACAGAATGAGTGGATCACGGATTACGACCAGTTCCGTCTGCTGCTCCGGCAGTTAGCCGAGGGGCTCTCGGCGCTGCATTCGAGCGGCATCCTGCATCGGGACCTGAAACCGCTGAACGTGCTGGTCACGCCCGAAGAGCGGGTAGTGATTCTCGATTTTGGACTCGCTCAGGAAATCGGAGGGGAGGGGTTCGAGCAGGCAACCGCCGGCGTGTTGGCTGGAACCATCCGGTACATGTCCCCTGAGCAGGCGGCTGGGGACACACTGACGGAAGCCTCCGATTGGTACTCGGTCGGCGTCATCATGTATCAGGCGCTGACCGGGCAGTTCCCGCACCAAGGTATGGTTGGCGAGGTTCTGCACGCTAAGAAAACCACCGATCCTCCCCTGCCCTCGTCCATCTGCCCTTTGATTCCGCCAGACCTGGAAGCATTATGCATGCGTCTTTTGAGCCGCGATCCACAGCAGCGCCCCTCCGGCGAGCAGGTCATCACACGGCTAGGGGCGATGCCCGCGAGAGTGGCCGGCAAGCCAGTTTCCCACGTGTTTGCCGGAAGAGAGCAAGCGGTTGAACGCCTTAGCCAAGGGTATGAACGGATGCGGCGCGGTAAGGCAGCCGTGATGTCTCTGTCGGGTCCATCGGGGGTCGGGAAAAGTACGCTTCTTGGGCACTTCCTGCACGATTTGCATCGGCGCGAGGATGCGGTGATTCTCTCCGGGCGCTGCTATGAGCGGGAGTCGGTCCCCTTCAAAGCGCTCGACAACCTGGTGGATGGATTGAGCCGCTACCTTCGCCATCTCCCCGGGAAAGAAGTGGCGGCGCTAATGCCTCGAGAGGCGTGGCGAGTTTCCACTCTATTTCCGGTACTCAATCGCGTGAACGAGATTCAGACGGCCCCGGCGCGCTCCGCCGATTCCGACGACCGCATGGCATCGCGGCGGCGCGCCGCAGCCGCGTTTCGAGAACTGCTGGCGCGTCTGTCAGACCGCCATCCGCTGGTCCTCGCCATCGATGACATGCAGTGGGGCGACATCGATAGCGCCAACCTACTAGGCGAGATCCTCAAACCTCCGGACGAGCCCGCGCTACTGTTGGTGGTTTCCTATCGAAGCGAGTATGCAGGCAGCAGCCCCGGCCTCCTCGGATTTCTATCGGGGATGGCCGACAATGCCATCGGCGTCGAGGAGATCCCAGTCGAGCCTCTGGATGCAGAACAAAGCCGGCGGTTGGTTCGGCAACTGGCCGGCGGAGCAGCGGATGCGACAATCGATGCGATCGTTCGGGAGGCTGGTGGTAACCCCTATTTTCTCAGCGAGCTTTCCCGGCAGGCTCTCTCCCGCGAAACGGGTCCCAGCGGCGGTGCTTCGGGTTTGGACGATCTCATTTGGAGCAATGCCGCGGGGATGTCCGCCGAGGCCCGGCAATTACTGTGGGCGATCGCGCTGTCCGGCCGGCCGCTCCAGCTTCGCCATGCATACCAGGCCGCGGGTCTTGAGCGGATGAATCCGGCCGCGATTCTCACATTACTGCAAAGCCGCTTTGTTCGAACCGCGGGCTCCGCGCTCACGGACGAAGTGGAAACCTATCACGACCACATTCGCGAGACGGTGGTTGCGCGTCTCGACCATCAAACCGCGGTGGAGTGTCATTACCGAATCGCAACTACTCTGGAGGATTGGGGGAATGCCGATCCCGAGGCGTTAGCTGTACACTTCGACCAGGCCGGGAAACGCGAGCGCGCGGCCCCCTACTACAAAACGGCCGGAGCGCAGGCTCTCCGCACGTTTGCGTTCTTGCGCGCCGCACGATTGCTCGAACGCGCACTGGATGCCCCGCAATGGTCTCCCGCCGAACTGAACGAGATCCTCGCGTCTCTGGCCGAAGCCCAGGCCGGCGCAGGTTATTTCGAGAAAGCCGCGCGCACAAATCTGCGGGCGGCGGCCATTGCCGCTGACGGGATAACTCGTCAAGGCTTAAAACGAACCGCGGCCAGCCAGTTTTGCATCGGCGGGTATCTCGACGAAGGCTATGAAGCCTTTCAGGAGGTTC
Source organism: Bryobacteraceae bacterium (assembly GCA_035314765.1). Lineage (GTDB taxonomy): Bacteria > Acidobacteriota > Terriglobia > Bryobacterales > Bryobacteraceae > DATFZA01. The sequence goes on along the minus strand of DATFZA010000804.1, from coordinate 3,252 downwards.
TAAAGGCGGCCGGGCTGGGTTTCCCCAGGCCGCTTTCGGCCTTCACACGGCGGCTGGTCCTGACCATCCGTTTGCGTCTTCGGGGCATCCGTCATCAACCTCAGGCGCAGAAAGATGTCCGTCCGGAAGTTCTCGACCGGCTCGACACCTGCCTGGCCGTGGGCATCGCCGTCAGCAGCAGCATCGTTGAGCCGATGACATCCGGTTATTTTTCCGCCAAGGCATTGCTAATGGCCCTGCAAGCTGGCGAACCGCGCCGCTTGATCGAAGCGTTATGCCTCGAGGCCGTTCTGCTTGGGGCCATGAGCACCCGGTTTGAGCCGATGGCCCGCAACTATCTGGCGGAAGCGGAACGGCTGGCAAAGCACTTCAATCACCCTGCCTTGACTGGTCTGGTGGGTTGCGCTCAAGGCATCTTGGCTTACGTCCTCGGCCGCTACCAACAATCCGTTCAGCAGCTAGGCGAAATTTTGCAGAAGGCGGGAGGAGTTGCCCACGCGCCGTTCGAAGTGATCCCCAGCTACTTCTGGTCGCTGCTGAGTATCGGCGAATACCGGGAACTGGGCCGGATTGCCCCGGCCTATTTCAAGGAAGCCCAGGAACGCGGCGATCGCGTGGCTGCGGTGAACATCGGGCAGCATCCGTATACCATGGCTCTCCTGGCCGCCGACAGACCTTCAGAGGGAGATGCTCTCTTAAAGGAGTGCAGACAATTGTGGCGCACCAGCGGGTATCATTTTCAGAACGCACAGCAATGTATCTCTGAGTGTTGGTGCGATATGTACCGTGGAGACGCCATGGCCGCTTGGAAGCGCGTGGAAGAACACTGGCCTCAGATGAAAGAAAACTATTACCATGTGATGGAAAACCTTGCCGTGTACGTACGCGCCGTCCATGGTCTGGCCGCGCTCACTCTGGGGCGGGAATGCGAGGGCTCTCAGTCCCGAGACTACCTGCGGGCGGCGGAAAGGGACGCGGCATTCCTTTCCAAGCGGAGCCTGCGGCACGGACCGGCCATGGGGATGGTGATTCGGGCGGAAATTGCCCGCTTCCGGGGCGACGACCAGAGGGCCGTTCGCGAACTGGAGCGCGCCGTGGATCTGTTTGACTCGGTGCATATGAATGCGCTCGCGAATTCGTCGCGCCGCCGTTTGGGTCAAATCCTGGGCTCGACGAGAGGACAGGAACTGGTGCAAACCGCGGAGGACTGGATGCGCGAGCACGGCGTAGCCGATCCTGAAAAGATGACCTGCTTCCATGCCGGACCACTCTAAACACAACGTCACTAGCGGATTCAACCCAAAACGGGCCGAATTCGCCTGAACCCGCCGGTTCCGTCCGGCATCATTAGCGGGACCGTTAAGGGCGCGGACGGCACTACCGTGACGCAAGGCTTTGTCGGCGCAACGCGCCTGTGCTTAACGGCTGTCCCCGCAGGCCGTGCGCGGTCGCTGGGGGCTTTCCCGCTGGCGCAAGATCTGCGACTCTTCCACGGAAAGACCATTTGCCGGTTCTGCGCGGCGCGTTGCCGCAGCTTCCATGTGCGACTCGACGGACTTTCCGGGCGATTATGTGTTCGGGTATGTCGGGGTCACGGGTCCCTCTCGGCCCAAAGGCGCAGCTTTAGTTAGGCTGGACCTGAGGCGTCGGCGATATAACTGGTGCGGCGGGTAGGATGATTGAGTTTAAGGGGGATAATGCCTAAGCCATTCGCTCGCGCGCTCTTTATTCTAGCTAGCGGCTAGCCTCGGCCCGTGTGCCAGCGCGGCGGCTCCCGTGCCGGTGCTCGCGAATTCGTCGCGCCGAGGTTTGGGCCAGATCCTGGGCTCGACGAGAGGACGGGAACTGGTGCGCACCGCGGAGGACTGGATGCGCGAGCACGGCGTAGTCGATCCCGAAAAACTGACCTGCTTCCATGCCGGACCACTGTAGCTTACGAATTTATACAGCGCCCGCCGCTCTGGCCTGTTTCGGATATTGAATATCCGCGATCCGCTGGACTTGTCCCATGGGACCGTGCCAGATCTCGGGATATCCGCAAACGGCGTAGGATGCCATCAAGCCGCTCAGCACGGACGCCTCGACGCAACCCAAGCTCAGCGGATTGTACGTCCAGTCTCCAGTCAAGATAAGGTTCTTGTATCCCGAATCCCAGGCCTTCAGCCGATACTTGGTGCTACCGGCCACGGCGAGCACATATCGTTCGGTTGGATCGACATTGATCCGCCAGAACTGCTGGTCGAAGGATCCGCCTACCACGTCGTCCCAGCGAAATTTCGGCCAGAGGATGGGCATGCTTTCGTTGAGGAACCGGAATCCGGCCTGCTTGGCCAATTCCGTCTGTTCAATCGGGAATTGGGTATCGGTGAAGGGCGGCGATGCGGGGCAACCGGGAATCCGCCGATGCGGCAGGCACTGGATGGAGCAGTCCGGCATCGTACACTCGGGCGCGACGTTGCAGAAATAGGCGATCTGCCGGATGTTATCTTCGCGCGTCCAGCTCTCGCGGGGGATGAGGTGGTCCATGTTGGCCCAAGTGTCATGCGGCTCAGTGAATCCGGTCAACACCAGAGGCTGGCCGTCAGGGAACCCGACTTCCTTTTGGGTCCGATGCAACCAAAGCTGGACCGCTTGCGTTTTGACGGTCTCGACGCGATCGACCATGTTGCGCCAGAGGGGATTATCGGCCACTAATTCCGGACAAATGTAAGGGAGCGCGCCGACGGCAATACCTAACACTACCGAGTCAAAATCCTCACCGATGCGAAACGTCCGTACCTCACCGTGGATTCCGCCATTCCAGTAGGTTTCCAGGTTGGGCAGCTTCCGTAGCTCGCCGGCGTCCTGCAACTGGTCCCAGAATGGTTCGCTGGGCCAACTGGGGACGCCTTTCACGGTGTAAATGGGATCGTATCCGTCCTCCTCCCGTTCCGGTTTGAGCTTAGCTTGCACCTCCATCGCTATTGTCTCGATGCGGGAGCGATCCGCCGAAAGGCTCAAGTTCAACACTTTGTGGAAGAACTTGAATTTCACGCCGCGATTCTTGAGAACAACATAGAGGGGAGAAAAAATTGTGTCTCCCATACCGGCGCGCATTTTGAAAAAGAACCCTTGTTTATACGTCCCAACCGCTCGAAGCACGCCATAAAGCCCGGAGCCGGCCGCTAAATTCAGCCCAATTCGCTGCGGGCCCGGCAGGTTGGGCTGATATTCATTCCGGCCCTGGCGGTACGAGAACGTTCCGTCGTAGAT
>DATFZA010000803.1:0-5469 GCA_035314765.1 Bryobacteraceae bacterium | reverse complement strand
TCCGGCGTTGAACTGCAAGTTTTTTTCAAAGGCGCCACTCTTTGGGATCAGCCGACGCTTCAGCAGTATCGGATTGCGGCCGAGCGAGCGGGGCTGACGATTCCTTCGATCGCCGGAGTGTGGCCGCCTGGCGCCTCGCTGCTCCAACCCAGCGCCGAAGAAACGTTACTGAAGGCCATCCATACCGCGGAATTATTGGGAGCGAAGACAATCCTCGCCGCCTGTTTCGAACAGAATTGTCCCAAAATGGACGAAAAGCAATCGTACCAGCCTGTTGTGGCGCTCTTGCAAAAGATCGCCGGGCCCGCCGCGGCCGCTGGCGTCGTCATCGGAATGGAGACTTCTAACTCGCCCGCCGAGGATCGTCAATTGATCGATCTGGTGAACCGCCCAAGTATCCGGATTTATTACGACCTTGACAACGTGGAACGCTATCGCCATGCCAATGAGGCGGTCCCTGGGATCGCAGTGCTCAAATCTTGCCTTTGTCAGGTGCACCTCAAGAACGAAGACCGGCTGTTGGAGCAGCCTGGGCGCGTCAACTGGGCGGAAGCGGTCCGCGCTCTGGCTGCCGTTGGTTATTCTGGCTGGTTTATGTTCGAGACTTCCCATAGCAGCCCGCAACAATGCATTGCCGCCACGGAAAAGAACATCGATTTCGTGAAGAGTCATTTCTCGGTGCGTTAGACCGAATTTTTGTCGCGCTGCGCGATCAACCCAAAAGCCGAATCAGGGCCCAAGTCACCAGGCACTGGCCCACGCTCGCGGCAAGTCCCGTCTTCAACGCCGGCCCGCCGGTACGGAGCAGATACGTAAGGTTCACTTCCAGCCCCATGGCCCCCATGGAGAGCGTCAAGAGTGAGTTCGCCGCCTCAGCCAGTATTTTTGCCGAATCGGCGGAAAAAACTCCGCCGCCCAGCACATGAAACGTCAGAGCCGGCAACAAACCTAAAGAATTCAAGATGGCCAGCGCGCCAAAGCCGTAGATAAACGAAGGCAGCAGGTTGGACAAGCGAACCTTGACCCCCTCCTTGCGTCTGCCAGCCGTCAGGGCCATGACCAGGACAAAAGGTGCGAGCAAGGTAACTCGCACCAGTTTGACCAGGGTCGCGAGCGCCCCCGCCGTTGCCCCAAACGCAAATCCAGTGGTCACCGCTTGCGGCACCGCGTGCACCGTGGTTCCGGCCCACACTCCAAAATGCTCCGGCGACATGTGCAGCACTCCGCCCACCACCGGCAGAAGCAACATCACCACTAATCCGTAGATGTTGATTGTGCTTACGGATAACAGCAGATCGTCGTCGCCCGCATCGATCACCGGAGCTACGGCAACAATCGCGCTGGTTCCGCAGATGGATGTTCCCGCCCCGACCAAAAGCGCCGTTTTGGCGGATGCGCTGAAAAAGCGCCCGCAATACACCGCGGCCGCCGTACCTGTGATAATTGCGCCCACGATCACCAGCAGGTAAGGCGCGCCCTTGGCCAGATCGGTCAAATTGAGAGTGGCGCCTGTCAGCACGATGGTTATGGGAATCACGCGCCGCACCAGTCCCTTGCAGCCATCCAACAGCGCTTTGGGAAAAGAAAAAAGATTGCGCAGGAGAGCGCCCGCCAAAATCGCGATGATAGCGGCGCTGGCAGGTTTGTAAAGCAAGTGCAGGCTGTATGCCAAAGCGGCGACCAGAGTGGCCGCCACGTACCCATACAGCAGGCCCCTCTTAGGAGCAGCCTTCGCCGCCGCGCTCCGTGTGTCGACGGCCAAAGGCGCGTCGAGACCCTCCATTGCATCCAGCGATGCGAGAGCCTCGGCACTCAGTCGGGCGTAATACGGTTGGGACAGATTCCTATTTTGTCCTAAGAGCAACTTTGTCGTAAACCGCTCCCTGACGGTCGCGGCTCGGAAGGTGCGACTGAGCCGCGACCGTCAGGGAGCGGTCCGGAAGTAGTGGCAAGGTCCTCAGAAAAACAGCTTCATCGCGAACTGCAAAACGCGCGGATCGTAGGCCGCCGTTATTCGACCGAAAGTTCCGGACGAAACAGTTGACGTCGGATTCTGGAAGTTGACCCGGTTCTCGATATTGAACGCTTCCGATCGGAACTGCAAACGATAGCGTTCCGTGAGCTGGAAATCCTTAAAAAGCGAAATGTCCAAATCGGCGAAGTTTGGCCCGCGTAGGATATTGCGCCCGGAGTCGCCGAAGGTTCCGGCGGCGGCGGCGGCAAAGGCTGCCGTATTGAAGTACTCCTGAATGGAAGTCACACCTGCCGGCCGCGCCGGGTTGCCTATCAGGTCGGCGTAGTCGTTCCCGATACCCGACAGCGAACGGTCCGTGCCGCTGAGCACGGTGAACGGCGTTCCGCTATAGATGCTGGCGATGGCGTTGAACTGCCAGCCGTTGATCAGCACGTTGCTAACACCGTGAACGTCCACGTGCGGGAGAACATAAACCGTGGAGAGATTAAAGCGGTACTTCTGATCGAAGTCCGCCGGTCCGCGGGCGCTTCGGAAATTGAAGGGATTTGGCGGTCCGGAATTTCCCTCTGTGGCGCTGGATGTGTTGTCGATGGTTTTGCCATAGACAAAGTTCGAGAGTACCTGCAAGCCCTTGCTGAAGCGTTTGGTCACGTTGAATTGCAGAGAATTGAACTCTTCATAGACGTAAGAGCTTGCGAATTCAACCGCGCCAAGACCTGGATACAAACGCCGCGAATTCTCATTGCCGACCGTCGCGCCGGGTGCAAGAATAGCTGGATTGAACTGGCGCGACCCCATAACATTTGCGGCGTGGTTGGCGACGTAGGCCAGCGAGACAGCGATGTTGCCCTGGAACTGATGTTCGATGGTGACATTCCAGTTCTGGGTGTATCCGACTTTGGCGGTGGGATCGAGCACTCCGCCGGAGAGCGGCAGGATGAACTTGTAGGTGGAAAACTGGCCGACAGGAATGTGCGGTCGCGGGAAGGGGTCTCCGCCCGGAAAACCTGTATATGGGTTGTCAAAATTCGGGGGGTTGGGAATGCTCAGATATAAATCCGTCGGCTGCGTGGCGTCGGTGCGCTGATAGAGCAAACCCTCAGGCAGGCTGTAGAAGATTCCGTAGGCGGAACGAACAACCGTTTTGTTGTCTCCGAACACATTCCAGGCAATGCCAATGCGCGGAGCAAAGTCTTTCCAGGCGCGGTGGAAGATGGCTTGCGGAACGCCCTTGTCACCCGGGAAAACCAGACCTAGAGGCGCGTTCGGCGCCACTGTGGATTGTTCGCCGGGAATGAAACCCGTCAACGAGTTGTTGTTGTCGGACGCGGGAAGCCAGGGTTCCCAACGTACGCCTATGTTCAGCGTCAGCGTTTTTGAAATCTTCCAGTCGTCCTGCACAAACATGTTGAAGCGGTTCTCGCGCAGGTAGAAGGTGCGGCCGTTGTCCTGAAAGAATTGCGACGGCAGGCCTAGGAAGAAATCGGACAAGGCGTTGCCGCTGCGCTGGCCGTTAAACGTGTTGTCACCGGGCGTGTAGGAATAGTCGTTGGCGTCAATGCGAGTGCGTTCATATTCGCCGCCGAAACTGACCTGATGCGCACCGGCCACTTTCGTCGCTGCGATGCGATAAAGAAAAGTCGTGGGATCCTGGCGCAACGCCCCGCCCGAGAAGATGTTTACAAAGCCCGAAATATTAGAGCGGATACCCGGAAAGATGGGCACTGCCGTCCCCAGTGGCACATTCTGTCCGAAACTTTGCAGGGATTGCAGCCCGGGATCGGTGGGGATCTGGGTGCGGGCAAACCGGCCCACGGTGGCGAACGCGGTCATGGTGAAGGTTGGACTGAAAATTTGCGTATCGTTCAGCACGCCGGATTGATTGCGGAAAAGATTCTCCGCAAAGAATCCCGTGGGGGCGCTGAAAGGCCGCTGAAAGTTGTTCTCATCGTAAAAATAGCGCGCGCTGAACGTGTTGCTCTGGCTGAACTGATGGTCGATCTTGATCAGATACTGCGTATCGTCGCGATTCTGGTTGGTGAAACCAACCCACTGAGTACCGGAGTTAGGCAACGGGAGAAGCGCGTTTGCCACCTTCGCCGACACCGGGTCGAGCAGGTTCATCGGAATCACATTGTTGGGAAAGGGCGTACCTGTGGAATCTTTGATCACCGTTTTCGGAAGCAGCGCGGAAAAATTTCCCATCCTCTCGGCCGCGGTTGGCACCGTGATGGACACAGGACTGGGCGTGGAGCGCTGCTGCGTATCTTGCGCCGCGAAGAAGAAAAACGTCCGATTCTTCTTGATCGGCCCGCCGGCCGTTCCGCCAAACTGATTCAGCTTGAACGGAGGCCGGACCAAAGCAAAGAAATTGCGCGCGTTGAGGTCGGTATTGCGCAGAAACTCAAAGGCGGTACCATGCAAGGAGTTGCTGCCGGAGCGCGTCGACAACTGCACCAGGGCGCCGGCGCCGCCATACTCGGCGCTGTAGTTTGACGATTGAATCGTAAACTCCTGCAGTGCGTCCGGATTCGGCATGGTCGGAACCGAGTCGAAAAAGCGATTCGTGTAGTTGGTTCCGTCCAGTTGGAAGTTGTTCTGCGTGGCGCGCAGGCCGTTCACCGTCAGACCGCGGTTATCCTGTTGCCCGGATTCGGTGCCCACGTCGGTGATCGCCGTGCCTGGTGTGAGGGTGGTCAACTGCAGAGCGTTGCGCCCGTTCAGCGGCAGGTCCTTCATCTGCGCTTCGGTCACGGAAGTCTGTACGCTGGACGAGGTGCTCTCGATCAAGGGCGCCTCGGCGGTGACCGTAACGCCTTGCGCCGTATCTCCGACGCGCAGTTGTATCTTCAGGTCTAGAGACTGGCCCGTGACCAGCGGGATGGCATTGGTTTTCTGCGGCTGAAAGCCGGCTTTAGTGACGTCAATCCGATACTGGCCGATCGGCAGGTCGGGAAACTCGAAAATTCCGGCGCCGTTGGTGTGCGCGGTTCGGTTGATCCCGGTCTCCAGATTGGTAATGACCACCTCTACGTCGGGTATCGACGCCTCGGTCTGGTCGGTGACGGTTCCACCGATCCGGCCCGTCGCTTGCGCGGACAAGTGTTTCGGCGCCCCGAAGAAGACCAGGGCCACGAAGAAAGAGAGAAGAATCTGCTTCACGGCAAATCCGTCGAACAGGGAACGGAGAGACACGGCTAACCTCCTCGGTTTGATCGATAATATATTACCTATCACCAAAGAGTCAAGCCTCCCTTGACGAAAATCTGATATCTTATATACTAACTAAGGCGTCCCTTGCCGGCTACTCGCCAAATCGCGCTTCCCTTCGGAACTGACAGGATCGCCGTCTCTATCCACGGCGACCTGATCGTTCCCCGCCAGATCAGTCCCCTCGCGGACGAGGTGGCGGCCGTTCAACAGGCCATCGATCGTCCCATCGGTTCGCTGACGCTCGACAAGATCGTGAAACCAGGCGAGCGCGTCGCGATCGT
>DATFZA010000802.1:0-10546 GCA_035314765.1 Bryobacteraceae bacterium | reverse complement strand
GCAAGGTCCGCGCGCCATCGAAGTTCTCGTCGTCGATCAAGCCAAATAACTGTGACAATAGTTGCCCCACAGAGTCATCTCGGGAACTAACGCCCATCACTTCTTCAAGGACGCGGCTGGAGTCAACTCCGAACGAACGTGAAGGCGAGGTGGACTCACCGCCATCCAACACCGTGATCTCTTTCGGCTGGGCCTCACCAATCAACTGTGGCGAATGCGATGTGGTGATGAATTGCAAGGACGGGAAGGTCGCTTTCAAGTCACGAATCACACACCTCTGCCATTTTGGGTGGAGGTGCAAGTCCAGCTCATCTATCATCACTACTCCTGGAGTATCTCGCAAGGCGGCATCCCCCAGGTGGGGGTTCAGGATAGCTGCGCGCTTTGCCAAATCGCCTATGAGCGTGAGCATGATCCGCTGTCCGGCGCTCAAGTTCCTGAAGAGTTGCGGCCCGTGTTGCATCAAGACCACAAGGTCCTTGTAGCGCCCGTCGTAATAGAGATCGTCAGCTCCCTCGACGCATGCCGCGACCGCGCTCTTGACCACACGGAGCGCAATGGGGTCTTCTCTTCCGGGTAGCGAAGCTGTCGCCTCGTCCCGAATCCAAGCAAGAAGGTCTGTTTCCTGAATTGTGAAGTTGAGGCAGTCGCGGTAACCATCGAATCGTGACGGTTTGCCCTTAGAGGCATCTTTGCTCGTCTTACGCGAATAGTGGACTCTCTCGAACCACAAACGCTCCGTGCCGTATGCGCAGATGAGCGGAAGGGTGATCGCCTCGCCGTCCCGGACGCGTTGTTCGGCTTCGCGGGCGGCATCGCTGATTGGCCGCGCACCGTGACTAGTCGTTCGACCACCTTCGCGTTGCAGCTCCCGAGCCCAACGGATCTGCCTCCCCATCACAAGGCCGTTGCATTCGATCCGCGATACGTATTGTCTTTCAAACGTATAGCTATCCGGATGCGAATGCACAGCCACCCGAACCTCTCCGGGGTCAATTGCCGGAGCTTTCTCGAATCCGGGCATGCCGAGGAACCAGCTACCAACGCCGATAGCCAGTGCATCCAAAATGGAGGTCTTGCCACTCGCGTTATCGCCGATCAGCAGGTTGAAGTGCGGATTGAAACTGAACACACGGTGCTCGAAGCCGTTATAGTTCTTGACCGTTAGATCGATAATCTGCATTCCTGATCCAAATCTGCGCCATCGGTCATAGCTTAGCTGTCATCGCTTAGCTTAGCTAACGTGGGATCCTATTGCACGGTACACGTGAGCGAGCGAACACTTCGGTGAAGGCCCGAGACGCGAGGTCAATCCGCTAGCCTATCAGCCATACTAAAGCAATGTCCGTTTTCATCCCCAAAGATCCGAGCTTTGAGAGCCGTGTGCGAGGCATCTTCGCGGACCAATCGGCGATGCGCACGATCGGCGCCAGCATCGAATCTATCGAGCCCGGCGCGGTTCGGCTGCGCATGCCTTTTCGCGCCGAGTTCGCACAGCAACATGGCTATATGCACGCGGCCATCAGCACCATGCTGGTGGATACGGCGTGCGGCTGCGCAGCTATAACCCTGGCCGCACCCGGCTACAATGTGCTCACCGTGGAATACAAGGTGAACTTCCTCAATCCAGGCGAGGGGCATACTTTCATCGCCACGGGAAGAGTGGTGAAGCCGGGCAGAACGCTGACCGTTTGTTCCGGAGAGGTAATCGCGTTGCGGGACGGCGGAGTCTCAGGCGACATCGCCAGCATGCTTACGACGATGATGTTTGTTCAGGCCCAGGCTTAGGCTAAATGCACGTACGCACCGCGGAATTGTCAGACGCACCCGCCATCACCGCTTTGATCAACGACGCCTATGTGGTGGAACGATTCTTCCTGGAGCACGATCGCATCACACTGGACGGCGTGCGCGAAAGGTTTGCCACTGGGCAGTTTCTGGTGCTTGAAGAAGAGGGCACGCCGGTCGGCTGTGTTTACCTGGAGCCGCGGGGCGACAGGGCCTACTTGGGACTGCTGTCGATCCACCCCGCGCGGCAGAAGGAAGGTCTGAGCCGGCGCCTGATGCAGGCGGCCGAGAAGCATTGCCTGGCCGAAGGCCGGCGCTACATCGATCTCACCGTTGTCAACCTGCGTGAAGAGCTGCCCGCGTATTACAAGAACCTGGGTTACGTCGAGTGCGGCACTTCGCCATTTACGGCGGGAGTTGCCACCAAGCTGCCGTGCCATTTGATCAATATGACAAAAGAACTCGCTTAAGCTCGGCAGTGGTCCAAGAGCGCCTGCCTTCGGCCCGTTATTAATGAAGAACTCGGCGAATCGGGGCAGAACCACCGCTTCGGCTTTGGACGCATTGATGCGCTTCGTGCTATTGGCTTCGCGCGCGAACTTGGCTACTAAGATTATTCGCGAGACAATAGATGCATGTCCGTTGACCGCCTTGCCTCTAAAATCGCGAATTCTGAGTTATACCAGATCGCATCAGACGCAGAAGGAGTCTCACCAGTGACCGTGCTGGTGGCAGTGGGCGCCAAAGCGATAGAGCGGCGCCGGATCGCTTGTGTTTAGGCAATGGTTTTGGCACGCCAAGACGACCGGGCAGCAAGACAAACCGACTGCGTTAAGGGCTCGACGCTAACAGAAACGAGTGGAGATGGTCGTTCTTGGTGGCAAGACGGGGCTCCCGTTTAAATGAGCGACCCGGTTTGGTTGGTCATTCAGACCACCTTCGGTATCAGCGGCTATCGCGGTAACAGGGCAAGCCACTGCGGCAATGAATCCAGCAGCGTCTGCATGACTCTGGCGGTGCCTTGCTCGAACACCTCCGTCTTGCCGTAGGCTTCTCCGCCGCTGGGAGTCACCAGGTCGCTGACGCCGCGCAGAATCAGCACGCGCTTGCCGTTGCGCCGCGCCACCCAGGCGATTGCACCGGATTCCCAATCCGCCGCGACTGCGCCATACTTGCGGATCAGCGTGGGAAGCTCCTGGGCGACTAAATCGCGATCACCGGAATATAACGGCGCTCTGACTATCTGCATTGGGAGCCGGCCGGGAAGCCAGCGCAGGTCGATATCCGTCGAGTAGAACTGGATTGCCGCGGAGGCATCGCCCATTTGCTCCACGATGTCGTAGACCACGGTCTTGGTTACGAGCACGGTAGTGAAGCGATCAATCCGGCCCGCAATGCCACCGCACGTGCCAAGGTTGACGATCGCGGCCGGATTCCAACGATCGATCACATACTGGGCCGACGCCGCGGCTGAAATCTTGCCCCAGCCTCCGTGGAAAACCACGGTATCGCGATCGAGCAGGAAATACTCGCCGTACGGAGACGTCTGGTACTGAACACCTGGTACTGCAACACGGGGATAGAACTTCTTTACTTCACGCCACTCAGCGTTGGCGGACACGATAACGGCAACTCTCTTGTGTTCCGCGGCCGCAGGCTTCTGTTCCGCAGCCGCAAGTGAGACACTCAAAAATAAGAGAACCCTGAGGCGAAACCAGCGCATTGCTCTATTGTCGTCCAGGCAAGAAAACGCACTCTGTGAGGACGTGTTCTGAAATCCACCATACGAAGAGCCCTCGGCAAGGGTGACAGCAAGGTCATCGCCGTTTTTGGAGCATCGCTCCTCGATTGCCACGCCGCTGTGCAATATGTCCGCCAACACGAACCGGCTCTGCCGGTCTTGTTGTTCACAACCAGTCTGCCTTTTCCGGAGACGGAAGCTTTGTGTGAGCGCGTAATCGTCGAGGGCAGTCCGCTGAAGTTGTGCGGCCTTGCGCAGACGATTCTATGGCCCTATCAAGTAGCTTTGGCGGTAGCTACTTGGGACACCGAACCGGGCGATTGGCTGGTGAAGCTGGCCCCGTTCTTCATCCCCTGGTTCCGGGTCTTAGTGAAGAATGAGAACAACGACTTTTTCCCGGCCAGACCGGAGCTGATTGTGCGGCACGCACGTTCCCGAATCCCGGCACTACTGAAGAGGCTAAGAGCGGCGCCCCGCAGTGTGGCGTTGCCTTGGGTGTTCTTGCGCGCGGTACGCCTGATGCCGGCGCTGCCCACGCGCGTATTTCGCGGGCTAAGAGGTTCGGGGACACATCAGTTAGGATCCGCCATGAAACAAGGGATTCAACCGCTCCCTAACGGTCGCGGCTCGGAAGGCTTGACCGAGCCGCGAACGCCGGGGTGTGGTCTGACGCGCAGTTCGGGAGGCGTGACCGAGCCGCGAACGCGCACTTCGGGCGGCGGCGTCTTCCGGTTTCCGAATCACCTGAAAGGCTGGGACTGGCGGCGGGTTACGGCGATCGCCGAAAGCACCGAGTGCCGCTGGCTGATGTTCTGTCACGAGAAAGCCGACACGCCGCTGGACGATCTGCTGCCGCTGTTTGACGACCCGAGCACGTTTGTGGTGTCGCGCCAAATGGATTATCGGCATTGGGAGCCGACACTCATCCCGCGCACGCCGTTCCGCCAACTGCAACCGGACGAAGCCAGCCAGATTTTAGCGCCGATCGGGCGAGTGATGCTGGTGGACCGCGAAAAACTGCTGGAACTCGGAATTCCCAAGTGCCACAACGGCTGCGCCGCCTGGTTCACCATTTTCTGGAAAGCGGCCGCCGCAGGCTGGCGTTCCTATGCCGTTGGCGGAGACGAGGCGCTATCGAAAACCTCCAGTTGGCCGGCGGAGGAAGCGGAGTTCGTAGCCAACCTGGTTGCCGATCCTAAGATTGGCAAGCTGGGCCTGCAAGAGCCGGATCTAAGCCGCGGCAACATTTCTTTCTCGGGAGCGTTCTCGGGCCGTGTTCATCGGCCCTCCCTGGGTTCGCGCCCGAAGGTTCTGCTGGTATCGCCATACTTGCCTTTTCCGCTGTCCCATGGAGGCGCCGTTCGCATTTATAATCTGTGCCGCGAACTGTCCGATCGATTGGATTTTCTGTTGATTTGTTTCCGCGAGCAAGGCGAATTCGTGGACTACGCGAGACTGCACGAAGTTTTCCGCCAGGTGTACGTCGTCGACCGGGATCACAAAGCGATCAAGGGCAGTCCCCTGCCCCAGCGCGTGACGGAATACGATAGCAGCAGCCTGCGGGCGCTGGTGGCCGATCTCTGCGAGCGCGAAAAGCCCGATTTTCTCCAGGTGGAATACACGCAACTGGGCGGAATCCGGGACGCGGCCCCGGGCATACCCGCCATTTGGGTGGAACACGATGTCACTTTCCCGCTGTACGAAGCGATTGGAGACTCGGCTGAAGCGGCAAAGTGGGAACAGTTTGAACGGAATTGTTTTGGACGTTACGATGCCGTGTGGACCATGTGTGAGGAGGACCGGCAGGCAGCGCTCAAGGCAGGCGCAGCCGCCGATCGGACGCTGGTTGTTCCCAATGGCGTCGACACGGATCGATTCCGGCCGCTCAGCGAACAGGTCCGGCCGCTGAACGAACAAGTCCGGCCGCTCAGCGAACCGGTCCGGCCGCTCAGCGAACCGGCGCGGATCCCGGAGCTTTGTTTTGTCGGGGCATTCCGTCATTATCCAAACGTACTTGCATTTGAGGCGCTATTGCGGAAAATTATGCCAGATATTTGGGCGAGTTTTCCCGAAGCCCGCTTGCGAGTGGTCGCCGGCAGGGAACCGCATCGGTATTGGAACGGTGCGTTGGATGCCCGGGTCGACCTGCAGGAATTCGTTTCGGACCTGAGGCCGCTTTACGCGAGCGCATGGGTCGTCTTGGCTCCGCTCCTGGTTTCGGCCGGGACCAACATCAAAGTGCTGGAGGCCATGGCTTGCGGGAAGGCCGTGGTCTCGACGCCCGCCGGATGCAGGGGTCTCAACGTTGTGGACGGCGAGGACTGCATTGTCCGGGAAGCCGATAGCGGGTTCGCGGCAGCGATCGTTACGTTGCTCGAGGATGAGAATTTTCGCGACCGGTTGGGCCGCCAGGCGCGGCAAACAATGGAGGAGCGTTTTAGTTGGGCGGCAATTGCGGATCGAGCCTATGCACACTACCTTCGCCTGCAAGACGGAACTGGGGCCGAAGAGGAGACGCAGCTCGAAACGTCGCAGCCATAGAATTTTCCGGCCTCAGTAATTGTGGTCAGGCGGCGCTGGGCGCGGCGAGACCCTCATCGTTCTCGAAGTCCAGAGGGGGGCCGGGCGGGGCGGTTATGGCGTCCATCATTTTGAAGAAAGCCTCTTGCTCGGCTTTCTGCGAAACGAAAGATTGCTTGGGTTGCGCGAGCCGCTCGCGCTGGAGTTTCTTGAGCGTTTCCAGCGATTTGAAGAAGGTGCGTTCGAAGCCGGTGGCGTAGCGATGGAGCAGGGCCAGTAGCTGGGTGTCGAGCTTCTCGAACTCGAAGGCCTGGTCCTGGCGGCGGCGGACACGCTCCAGGCGCCAGTGGGCTTGGGCCATTTCTTCTACGAGGAGCTTTTCGGTGGGCGTGGAGGGCTGGTGTTCTTTGAGGAGGCCGCGCCGGAGAAATTGAAATTGGGCCGAGTCTTCGCCGGGGAGAACGACCATTCTTGAGGTTAGGCCGTGCGACATGGCGTTCATGGAGGAAGCGGCTTTGCCTTCGGCGGTACGGGGACCAGTTTGCATGGTTTGAATCCTTTCGCTATGACGATAGCAGGCGAGGGGCGAAAAACGGCTCCGCAGGGATGCCGGGATGGCTTGGAAGTAGTTGACGTGGTTGGGGTTGGGAGAATTTTTCGGAGGCGTGACTGAGGTTTGGGAGGAGGGCGGTTTGACTAGGTATCCCGGAACGGCACCGCCCATGCGAGGTCGATCGCCGGGTTGTTAATGGGGCCCGACTAGTCCACAAGCATCGAATCAGATCGCGGTCTGTGCCTAAAGCTAAACAAGGATGATCACGTTTCCTATTTTGTGGCCAGCCTCGACATATCGGTGAGCTTCGACGATCTGATCCAGTGAGTAGCACCTATCAATTACTGTCCGAATCTTTCCCGCCTCAATCAGATCCTTGAGGAAAGCTTGCGCCTCGCGGCCGCCTTGCGTCACCCCCCCAATAAACCTCGCAGCGCCAGTGAGGGAGATCCATGTCCCGGCTAAAATCGATCCAACAATGGATGACAGCCGGCCAGATCCTCCCACTCGAACATAGCAGCCGCCCCGCTTGAGAGATCTCAGGCTGCGCGAGTAGCCGCTCTTGCCAACGCTGTCGAGGACAATGTCGTAGATGCGGCCGCTTTTGGAAAAGTCGTCCTTGGTGTAGTCGATCACTTCGTCCGCGCCGAGAGACTTAACCAAATCCAAATTCTTCGTGCTGCAAACGCCCGTGACGTGCGCTCCGAAGTGCTTGGCCAGTTGAACGGCGAAAATACCTACGCTCCCGGAGGCCCCATAGATCAGCACTCTTTGACCCAGTCTGGTCTCCGCCTTCCTCAAGAAATGTAGCGCCGACAGGCCGCCGTAGAGGACTCCAGCAGCTTCTTCGAAAGTCATGTTGGTTGGCTTGACGGCCACTAAGCTGTTCTCACTGACGCTGAGGTATTCAGCATGAGCGCCCATTTTTTGAAAGCCCATGGCGCCGAACACCTGATCGCCGGTGCGGAATCGGGTCACCGATTGACCCGCCGCCTCCACTGTTCCGGCAAACTCCATCCCAAGGATTCGAATTTTGGTTGGCCGAAAGAGCCCGCTAAACAATCTCGAAAGAGATGGGTCAGCCTTCCGGTACCGCCAATCGGCTGGGCAAAGCGTTGTCGCGTGAACGCGAATGAGAATGTCGTTTTGCCCCAGCGCGGGTTTCTCCACCTCCAGAATCCGGACAACTTCTGGTGGTCCGTAGCTGCTATAGACGGCTGCCCTCATACGCGCGAGTCCTCCCATCAGGCGTTGGCTTGCTCTTAAGAATCTACACCCGTCGTGGACGTCGTGTTCGTTTGGAATACGCAGCCCACACCCACAAGGTTCACTTCTGGCATGGGCGCGACGGATCACCCATCTTGCGAAATTAGCTTTAGCGGCGCTTCCCCTTGAACCGCGCAAAACGCCGCAGGTGTAGAGCAGAGTCGCCCAACGCCAGGATGGCCGGCGACCCGGATGTTAGTTTTGGAGGAACAATCCGCCTGGTCGCGCAGGCGGCCGGTCTTAGTGCTGTATCGGAGACGCTCCGGCGGAAAAAGTTTCGGGCAGGCGGAGGCCTGAGCGCCGGAGCGTCGCCGATACAGCACTAAGACTTGCGGGCTTAGAGATCTTTTCCCAACGGCATGGAGGCTTAAGCATCCGCGGAGCCCAGATTTGATTCAGGTCTTTTTCGAAACGATGAAAAAGGTGCTAATCTGTTCAATCGCGCTTGAAAGTAGGTCGCTGTCCAGTCGAGTTCCGGGTACTCATCCGGTCGGCATAGGAATGCCCCGAGCCGTCCGACCAAGCCGCAAATCCAGTCGGCGCATTGCAGAGTCTGATACAAATGGCTCTCGGCTTGAATGGGCGGCTCGATCAATCGACTTCGGCGGGCTGGACCAAACATGTCGGCGGAGGCTGTGGCGACGATTTGCTTGCGAAATTGACTCTTTTCCTGCTCATCAACGATCAGGAGCCATTGATCGTCTTTGCGCTCACTGAACTGATCAATTCGCTTGATCGTCTCCCTGAGAACGGCGAGATACAGTCTCTTGGCATCGTGATCTTCGGGAGTAGAGTACTTTTCCAGACCCACGTAGACGCACTGGCCACCGACCCTACCAACGTGGTTGAGGATGCGATTCGTTGCCGTACGGAGCTCCTTGTACTTGAGAATATTCTTCGTGGTGTAGAGCTGAGCGCCCTTCTTTTCCCAGGTATAGGCAGCTTCACCCGAGTGCTTAATCTCCCAGGCAAGGAGATTGGATTTGAGTTGAAAAAACCAGGTAGCGAACGCTCGAACTTCCAGGGCCGGAAGAACAATCCCGCCAAGTCCGAAAAGGGGGCTTTCGTTGAATCTTTCCTGCCGCCGGCCAGTGAACGGCCCGATGTGCCCAAACTCGTCGAGATAGGCAATGTACATGGTTAGAAACGCGAAAACCCGCACCTTTCGGCGCGGGCCTCGGAACTGGTGCTCTTAGAGCCGCCAACCGTATGGTACCACGAATCGCCTTGGATCTCAGACAATAATGCTCAATTCGCCAGCACATTGGGTCAAAGAACCGCCACTGCTTCAAATGCGCAGGTCTATCTCGAGCCCAGGTCGAGAAGGCATAGCGCCGCTTGGTCGCGGTGAACGGAAATCTAGGTGAACGTCGGGCCTGGTAAGCTCGCTGGGGTGGGTCCCGCGAATCTGAAGGTCTGGCAAGCTTGCAAGCACACAGTGATTGCGCGATACGAACGGCGGCAGCACGCGAGACCAACATGAAGTTATCATTCGTGCGAAACACCGGTCAATCGCAGCGGCCATGGCAGCATGTGCCCCCGTCTACCTCCTCGCACAGCAGAACATCACGCCCCGTGGGTGCCTCGATCTTCCGGCAGTAGCGCGTGATGATCGCGTGCTTGTACCATACAGGCACCCATTCCCCGCTTTTCTTCGTGAGCAGAAGCGTGCCGCCCCAAGAGTCAGGATGCGTTTCGCCGCCCCACCCGCTGAGAGCCGCGTCATCGCTTGAGGGCCCGAGAAAGTGGCCGTATAAGACCGTTGAAACCGAGCTAAACCAGATCTGCTCCTGTCCCGCAACGCGCTTCGGCGGCGCGAGTTCGGATGGATTGAATCTCCTCGCCGGCACCGTGGTTTCGTTTCGCTCGGCGGTGGGTGGGTTGTAGCACTGGAACCCTTTTTCTCCTCCCGCCATTGTGCTCTCAACACCCGTCGGGCACACATGCGAAAGCAACTCGTTGGCTTCGCTCGCCTCCAACAGGCGGCGCTCCTATTTGAGCCGTGGCGTGCCCGACCGCCATGGACGCGAGCAGAACCAGCGGCCAGCATAACCGTGAGAGTTGGTTCATAGCGTTACTGTCTAAAGGCCATGTTACAGTCCAGGGAATTTCCATGCGGTCTTGACCGGGCCATTGGTTCTACCAAGGTCCGAAGCGGGCGTCGTGGATGGTGATTTCGCGCGCCGACAGTTCGTCGAGCAACGTCGTCACAGCGGGAGATGTCTCACCGTGTCCCGGTACGACCACGGCCCATTCCAAGTTTTCCCGGAACTCGCGGGTGATAATTTGCCATCGATCGAGGTGAGGAGGCGTGGTGGCGCCGATCTGGATTAGGGACCACTGCTTCACTAGCGCAAGCGCGATATATTGATCCGGCAATGGACCGTGCACAATGAAATGATTGTCGCCATGCACCAGGATCCCGACCATGGCTCTGTCATCCATCGAGGCGCGGATCGCGGACCGGATAACCGATCGCGAAATGGTAGACGACTTGCCCGTGTTCGGGTGCCAGGTTGAGATAGCGGTGGACTTCCTCGTCGAAAAATGCGCCAATGCCGGTGGCGCCCAGCCCGAACGCTTCCGCGGCGAGATACAGGCGGTGGCCGATAGCGCCGGCCTCGAAATGCACATAGCGATAACCGCGGTCGCCATGAGCGCGAACGGCGCGTTCGATA
>DATFZA010000801.1:0-3209 GCA_035314765.1 Bryobacteraceae bacterium | reverse complement strand
GGGCCTCGGGGATACCCGGATCGGTCGTGCCATACGAACAGGGCTTTCAGATTGCGGGTCCGTGCGTCAGATCAAACCACGTCAGATCGAACTAACGGAAAGCTGTACTCCGGTGGCGCAACCTGTCCCTTTTCTATTTTTCTGGCGGCATTATTCTGTTATAGCTCCATCAGCCGGTCGCTGGCCGGGTAAGGCAGCGGCCGAAGCAAGACTGCATCGATCACAGAGAAAATTGCGCTGTTGGCGCCGATGCCGAGCATCAGCTTGACGATCACGGCGAGAAAGTAAGTGGGATGCTTGAGTAGGCCCCGGTAGGTTCTGAGGATGGCGGCGATCATCGGCATCCGTAATGCACGCGGAGTGCCACGATCAGTCCTTGTAGATGCATTGTATTAGCGGCCAGAACATTTTCAATTCGGACACCCAAGTTCGATTTCGGAACTTACTACCGGCCTCCGAATCGCAGCCCGAAAGACGGTTGCGAACGCGTCCCGGTGATGCGAATCGGAATCACGGTCTTGCCATCTTTGCGGAAGAACGGATCGACGATTTTGAGGAACAACCTTTTCTTGCCGGTGGTCATCTCAGAGAGCTTGGCATCCATTTGTGCCGTGCCCTCAAAATTCAAAGCCTCGTCACGCAAGCCGTAGACTCCGTCCAGAGCGATCAGCGCGCCGGGCACGGAAAAAGAAAACGCCGAGAAAGTGGCGGCGCCGCGGTTGAGCAGGAAATGACCGCGCATGTTCGACACTACGCGGTCAGACGGGTCGTTTTCCGTTTGGCCTCGCGCGCGCTCGCTGAGAATGGTCACTTTCCGCTGAATGTCCAGACTCGCAAACCGCGCCGGCCCGATGACGAAATTACCGTTCAAATAAAGCTTGTCGATTACCTTCGCCTGGTCTGGCGGGATGGATAACTTGGCTTGGAAACGGATCGCACCGCTCAGAGGCGACTGCGCTTTCATCGCCAGGTAAAGCAAATCCTCCACGCGCGCATTCTGCATATCGATGTTGAGGTCGATGGTCCGGCCTTTGACGCCCGCCTTCCCGTAAATTCCGCCGCGAGCCAACACGCGCGAGTTCAGAAACTGCGCGTCCACCGGATCGAGAAACGTGTCGCCGCGGAGCCCATCGACAGTTGAGTGGAACATAGTCTTCAAGTCCACCGGATGGCCGCTTTCGGTTAACAAGAAATTGGGCGTGTCGGTGACGCCGTCCACGTCGATGCGGTTCAGCACGCCGCTGTACTGGCCGTCGGATGATAGCGTGCCGGCAATTCCATGGAAGACTCCCAGATCGGCGTTGCGAAAGGTATACTTCCCGGACACGGGAGTGGCGCCGGGGTCGCCACTGTTCCAGGGCCCGAATTGGCCCTCGGAGTGGATCTCGCCGGGCGGTTTATAGTTTGTCAGCGTGCTGATAAAGGTCATCGGCCGGCCAATGCCTACCGACCGCAGCCGCAATTGGCGGATCTCGAATTGCTTCGGTGGTTTGCCGGATTCTTTCGGCAGGATGTGGAGAAGCGTGCCATCCGCGACGATCTCATTGACCATGAACGCCGTTGGGTTGGTTTTGATTTTCGATGCGCCTGGCTCGTGAGGCGCGATTTCGAGATCGAGCCCTTCAATGGAGACTCGGTCGATTCTCCGGGGAGATTGAAACAGCCCTAGAAAGCCTGCATCCACGGTCAACTTGCGAATGGTGACTAACGGCGGAACGTCCTTGCGCCCATGTTCCTGGAAGCGGATGTCCTCTGCTACGGCCGTAGGCCTGGGAAACAGGGTTGCATGGAACGCTTTGATTTCCACCTCGCTCGCGTAGCGCTCTTCCAGGGCCTTAACGACGTACTCGCGGGTTAGGAGTGAGTAATGGCGGAATGCGAACCAAGCACCAGCGGCGAGAACGACGAGCAAGGCCAGAACGGAAAAGATCCATCGTTTTCTGCCCATCGTCATGCCGTCCGGCGTGCTTTATTCCCCCCAGGGTCGCGCTTAGTACAGACTAAAAGCCTGAGCCACCGAGTCCCGACTAACCCTTCAAGTCTTGAAACGCCAGCTCGATCTCGCGCTTGGCTTGCGGGCAGGCCACAGTGAGCGGCAATCGCGGTGGACCACCATAATACCCGTTCAAGTCCATCGCATGCTTCAGGCCCGGAATTCCATACTTGGTTGTCACCAGGCGCGCTGCCTGCGCGATGCGAGTCTGCCATTCCAGCGCCGCGTCAGCCTCGCGCGTCCGGTGCGCTTCCCAGATCGAGATCGTGGCGTACGGGGCGGCATTGGCGAAAGCCAGGATTGCCCCTACGGCGCCGACCGAGAAACACGACGCCAGAATGGGCGCGGAACCCACCAGCACCTGAAATCCCTTCTTCACCTCATTGACCAACTGCGCCACTTTTTCCAGGTTGCCGGAACTCTCTTTGATTCCGAGCATGTTTGGATGGTGCGACAGCTGAACCACGGCCTCCACCGGAATGTCCACTCCGGTCACTTGCGGCCAGTTGTAAATCAAGATCGGAATCTTGGCCTGATCGGCGACTGAGCTGTAGAACAATGCTTGTGTTGATGCATGGTTGACCAGGTTCTTGTAGTAGTGCGGAGTGCGCACCATAGCAACTTTGTAGCCGAGTTCGGCCGCGCGATTGGTAAGGGCAACCGTTTCTCGCACGCTCTCGGCGCCCGTACCGGCGATCAGGAGCTTCTCCGGCGCGGCGTACTCTGCTACCCATTCCCAGAGCTGGGCCTTCTCATCAGTTGTCAGCGACACGCTTTCGCCGGTGGAACCGCAGACGACATAACCCGCCAGACCCGTCAAGTTCCATTTTTGGATATTGTGTTGAACCTTGACTTTCCAGAGATTACCTTCGGAATCAAAAGGCGTGGCTATAGGAGGGAAAATACCTTGCAGTTTGAGCATGATCGGATGTGGGGCAGGCTAGTAGCCTGCGGCGGGTTATTAACCCGCCCCGGAGCAAACGCCGAGCGCGCGTTATTAACCCGCGGCAGCTTACTAAGCTGCCCCACAAAAACTAACTAGACGACGAAAATAATAACCAGCGTGTAGAGCGCCAGCGATTCAATCAGCACAAGTCCGAGGATCAACGCACCGCGGATGGCCGCGGTTGCGCCGGGATTACGGGCCATGCCTTCGGTAGCTCCCGCCACTGCCCGGCCCTGTCCTAAGCCGCACAGGCCGGAAGCGGTTGCCATT
>DATFZA010000800.1:0-10442 GCA_035314765.1 Bryobacteraceae bacterium | reverse complement strand
TTGAACACGGCGTCCCCGGCGTCCAACACTCCGTTCCCGTTCGTATCCAGAATGAATAATCCATTGCCCGGACGATAAATACCGATCTTGGTGTTCCCGTCCCCGTTCCAATCGCCCGTAATGGGTATGTCTCCCGGAATGCCACCGAACGCGTACACCGAGTCTGGAGGAATATTCATCTGTCGATTCCCATCGATGTCCAAGACCCAGAGGAACCCCTGGCGGAAGATGCCAGCATACGCCGGGCGGGCCGCAAAGTTGGCTTGAACATTCAGAGCCTTTCCAACCGCTATTGAGAGCGGGTTCGCCGTGGAGGTCACGTCCCCGCTAAAGCTTACAAACCGGTAGCCAGCCGCAGGCGTGGCCGAAATAGGGACCATGGTTCCCGCCGCGTAGAACATGCCCGATACCGGCGTTATCGTTCCGCCGGCTAGAGGCGAGGCCGTTATTGTCAGTTGATACTGCGTCTGAAAGGTCGCGGTATAAGTGGCGGTTCCGGATGCTACGACGATCGAATGAGACGCCTGGCCGCCATCGCTCCATGAAGTAAAGACAAACTGTGTTCCGGCGGCGCCGGCCTGGGTTACAGCGACCGCGATGGTGTGTGAGGTCTGCGAGAGGGTGAGCGTCTGCGGAGCAATCGCCGCAGTGCCGCCATCGACACTGAATTGCAACCCCGGAGGACTCGTCTGAATTGTCACCATGCTCGTCGGCAGCGAGCTGGGCCAATTGGTTGCGAGATTGAAGGCGTTCACGGTGCCGATACCGGTAGCGAAGTCCCATCCGACTGTCGTTCCAAAAGCGATGGCTGGCGAACTGTTGGAAGTAGACAGCACACCCTGGGTACCCGAGGGAGCGTAACAATTATGCGCGCCGGTGCAGTTTACGTCCATATCGCCCTGAGTGACGTCATAGAAAATGCAGGAGCTGCCGACGGCGTATCCATTGTTGGAGTTGCAGGAGGCACTGCCACTGACGCCATATTCTTTGGCGGCGAGCGGATAATATACATAGTTGGGATTGCCTTGCCGGCCACCCGCTTTCTGGTTGATCAGCGCCTGGATGCCGGCCATGATCGGGGACGAAAAAGAAGTTCCTCCCGCGCCGGACCAAGTACTGGGAGAGCCAGTGCAAGGCGCACCGCCGTTGGCGGTATCCGACCAGCAAAATACGTAATAGTGTCCCCAAAGCCCGTTGGCGGCGAAAAGCGAGATGTCCGGCATGTCACGCACGCCATCGTTGGGGATGCCGACTACGCCGGACTGCCAGGAGGGTTTGGGAGTGCCGGCACAGGAACCGCTGACAACGCCGGAAATGGACGGAACTCCGGTGGCGCATCCGCTGGGACCGCCGCTGCCACCGACGTTGTTCAGCAAGCCGTTGGATGCCGCGGTAGGGCTGTTGCAAAAGCCCCCAGTGCCATAGGCTGCCGGGTAATTGAAGTAGCTCCACAATAGTGCGCCGGCGCACGAATCATTCCACGGAATCTCCGGAACGTACGATACCGCCGAGCCATAGGTGGCGGAGTTGGACGAATTCCAATACAGCGTCGCTATTCCGGCGGCCACATCTCCGAAGTCGGTGCCCCCCACCGCCACGTTATAGGGAGTGGACGCCAACCCACTTACGGCGATGCCGTGGGTCGCCGCGGTGGTGTTAACGTCGCAACCAGCCGCTGCTTGATCACCCGCGGAGACGAAGACCGAGACTCCTTCGCTGACCGCTTGCTGATAGGCGGCGCTAACCGCGGCATTGCTCGCGGCGCCGAGCGTCGCTTCGCATTCGCCGTAGCTGATGCTCATGATGGCCGGAGGCGTAGCGCTGTCGATCAGGTTTTGAACGGCAATAAAGAGCCCGGAACTCGAACCACAGGAAGCCAGCTCGATGGTTGCTCCGGGCGCAGCGGCAGCCGCCAGTTCCGCGTCGAGAATGGCTTCGCTTTCGTCGCCATTGACGCCCGGATCGGAACAATTGTTCCGGCCACTGGGAGGGGCTGGGTGGACGGTCGTGAAAGCGCCGGAGGTGTAGTTGGACAAGCCGAAAGTTGAGCGGTAGGTAGTCCAGTCCGCAGTGCTAAAGACGTCGGTGTCTTCGACCACGACCACGGTCTGTCCTTGTCCCGCATAGCCGCTATTGAAGAGCGGATTCAAATTGTAAATGGTTGCCAGATCACCGGGCACGACCGCGTACTCGGATGCGCCAAATGTGTAGTTGGTCCGAGTCTTGCGCATCGGGTGTGGACTGAAGTCGTGCAGACCAATGACGCCCATGACGGCCGGCAAGAGAGCGGCTGGGATGCGCGGGTCGCTCATGTTTGCAAAGTGCGCTGTTCCGCCGGCGTCCAGGCGATGGATCTCGGTGTGAAAGGCCGCCCGAACCTGCGCGGCCGTGCCGCCAAAATCGATTAACGTTCCGTTGGAGTAAACCGTGTTGACCGTAAACCCGTGCGAGCGGAGCCACCCATTGATGGCGCCGAGGTCTGCTGACGCCAGGCCGTATTTGCTACCAAAATCCTGGGCGCTCAGCCAGCGATGAAAATTGGGCGACCCTGGCGTGTGGAGTCGATCGATAAAATTCCGCAGCGCTTGTTCTTGCTCGGGAGAACGGCGCAACTGCAGAAGCAGGTGCGGCAGCGGGAAGTTGTCCGGAACGGCGCCGAGATCATGGTCCGGGCTGGCTTCCGGACGAGTGTTGCCTTTGAGCGCCACCAGCGTGCGATCGTCGATGGCCTCCCGGATCAACCGGCGCGCGGGCGGCTGGGCGTGGAGAGCCGCAAGAATCGCGACCAGGAATAGGACGATCCTGCCAGCGTTGACGCATTTGCGATTTCCGAAGTAGACGATATCCGGCTCCCACTCTTTTATCGGTTTTTGCGGAGTGCGCCAGCAGGTGGCGCGGGCGAGTTTCGCGCAGCCGCGAAGGCTAAGGCACTGATTTCTCCGAAATGATGTACTTATCGAGACGGACGGCGACGCTGCGCAGTTGCGATGTTTTGCGAAGTGAAAACCGGGGAACGTGTGGTCCGTCCCTGGGTTTATCCAAGCACTACGTCCAAGTTGAGTTGACCGGCGAGGCGGATGAGTTCTCCGCCGTGGGCTGGGAGGCACGGCAGCAGGCGGTTGAGGTTTGCTTTGACCCAAGGATCGGCGCCCTGGCGCGGTTGCAGGCCGCCCTCGGTGTGGTGCAGCTGGCGCCATTCCGACATCCAGCGGTCGTTGTACATTTTCAGTTCCTTGGGTGCGGAGGCTCCCGAGGCGAGGATGCGGGACAGCGCCAACGCCAGGTCGTGACCCTCAAACAGGCCCAGGTTCATGCTCTGGACACCGGCGGGCATGGTGACATGGGCAGCGTCACCGGCCAGCCACATCCGGCCGCGGCCAAAACCAGTTGTTTGGCGGCGTTCAAAGCGGACCATGGTGCGCCACGAGAACTCTCCTACACTGCCGCTGAACCACGGAGCGCGTTCCGCCAACAACTCCCGGAGATGGGCCTCCTGGAGCAAAGGCTCGCCGCCGGCGCCGGATTGAATGCTGCGATCTTTCGGGCGCTTGGTGGGGAAGTAGCCGAAACCGGCGGCGAAGAGATTGTCTTTCAGGGCTTCGGCGTCGTGGTCGGTGTAACCCGGTAACTGGAAGCTCCAACGGACATACCCGCCGGGCAAAGGCCACAGGACGCTGGTGGAATTGTCCTGGAGGACGATGCGCATCTCATTTTGCAGGTCCATGTCAGACTTGAATTCGAACACCGCGAAGTATGCGGCTGGACCCACCTCCGGGAAATCCAAGTTGAGGGCGCGGCGGACGCGCGAACTATGGCCGTCGGCGCCGACGAGGTAAGGGACGGAAACGACCTGAGTTTCCGCTACGACCCATTCGGTGTGGGCCACGGCATAACCGCGCGCTTCCTTCTCAAAGCGGCTGATAGCGGTGGACACGCGGTCGCGGTCCTCCGTGAACGAGGATGCGTCGTGACGCCAAAGAACGTCGACGCCAAACTTCTGCAACTCCTTTTCGAGCAGGTCTTCCAGGGCGCTCTGGCTAACCGCCGCCAGGTATGGCCAAGCGGCGCCTGACTTTTCCCGGAGATCCAGTTCGCAGCGGCGAGAGGCTCCATCGTAGAAGCCCATCCGGTGAACCGGGTACACCTGACCGAACATGTTTTCAGAAATCCCGGTCCCTTCCAATAGCTCGAGGGTTTGGGGATGCAAAGCCAGCGCGTAACTGTGCGTGGCGGCCCGCGATCCGGTGTCAACGACACCCACCCGCACGCCTCGTTTGGCGAGCGATAACGCAGTGAAAAGACCCACCGGACCTGCTCCGACGACCAACACTTCCCGATCATTTTTAATCATGTGCTTTGGTTTCTTTAGTTTGGCTTCCTGGCCACGGCCGGGGTGCAATCCATGGTCCGCCCTGGTTGTGCACATGGGGAACCAAAGGGTCCAGTGATGGGGCGCCTCGCGACATCAATCCCGCCGCTTGGTATAGTCGACAGGCTTGCCCGAATAGAACCGTTTGCGGCAGAATTCACAGCGCTGAGTGATCACAAAACTCGGAAAAAGATGATCGGACAGGCGTGGCCAGGCCGGGCGAGTCCGGAGGGTGCGGCAGCGTGGGCAACGCGATGTGTGGCCGCGAATCAAGGCGAGAAGGACAATGCAGATCCACGCGACCGTCAAAGAGATGAGTATGATGGCTGCGACGGCTATGGCGATTTGTCGTTTGGTAACCACGTGTTTCCGGAAACCTCATTTTAGAATGGCGCTCCAACGAAGAAACGCAAGACGCCTTTGGCCTCGCGCTAACCTAG
This sequence comes from Bryobacteraceae bacterium, assembly GCA_035314765.1. GTDB lineage: Bacteria > Acidobacteriota > Terriglobia > Bryobacterales > Bryobacteraceae > DATFZA01. Next base: position 5,633 of record DATFZA010000800.1, on the reverse strand, counting down.
AAGCTGTCATCAAGGGAGAAAACTGAGAACGATATGAAAGCTGTTTTCGTGGAAAAGCCAGGCAGCGCGGAAGACCTGAAATACGGAGATGTGCCGAAGCCGTCTCCCGGACCTGGTGAGGCGCTGGTGAAGATTGAAGCCGCGGGCGTGAATTTCATCGATGTCTATTTTCGGACTGGCCTGTATCCGGCTCCGGCGCCAATTTTCCTTGGCAGCGAGGGCGCCGGCACCGTGGAAGCGGTGGGTCCGGATGTGGAGTTAGTCAAGCCGGGAGACCGAGTCGCCTACGCCATGGCCCGAGGTTCGTATGCCGAGTATGCCGTGGTACCCGCTCAGCAACTGGTGCCGCTGCCGGCCGGATTGGATTTCGTCACCGGCGCGGCCGCCATGCTACAAGGCATGACCGCGCATTACCTCTTGTACTCCACCTATCCGGTGGCCAAAGGCACGCGCTGCCTAATCCACGCGGCTGCCGGCGGAATGGGACTGCTGCTGGTGCAGATGGCCAAGATGCTCGGCGCTTACGTCATCGGGACAGTGGGGTCCGAGGAGAAAGCCAAGCTGGCGAAAGAGGCCGGCGCGGACGAAGTGATCGTCTACACACAGGAAAACTTTGCCGATAAAGCCAAGAAGATGGACGTGGTTTACGATTCAGTCGGCAAGACCACTTTCCTGCCGAGCATGGATTGCCTGCGCCCTCGCGGGATGATCGTAAATTTCGGCAATGCCAGCGGCCCCGCTCCCGAAATCTCGCCTCTCCTACTGACCCAGAAAGGATCGCTATTTCTCGCGCGGCCCAGCCTGGCGCATCATCTTCTCACACGCGAAGAACTGCTGTGGCGGTCTGGCGATGTGCTCGGCTGGGTGAAAGACGGGCGGGTGAAGCTCAGGATCTTCAAAACCTACAAGCTGGCGGACGCCGCCCAGGCACACCGCGATCTGGAAGGACGCCACACCACGGGAAAGCTGATTCTGGTCCCGTGATTGACCTGAACTTTGCCGCGCTGGCTACCGAGCTGAAAATAGACGCGCTGCTGATCTCAGGGCTCCCGAACGTCCGGTATGTCAGCGGCTTTACCGGCAGCAACGGAATAGTGCTGGCCTCGGCGGAGGCGCCGGTCCTGTTTACCGATCCCCGGTATCAGATCCAAGCCACGCAGGAGAAAAGTAGCGGCTTCAAGGTCCGCCTGGTGCGACGCGGACCGTTGAGTCACGCGGTGGCGAAGGTGCTCGCCAAGGGTAAATACAAGAAAATTGGCTTCGAAAAGGGCCGGCTGACCTATGAAGACTACCTGGCTCTGAAAGAGAAGTTGCCACTGAATGTCGAGCTAGTCCCGACCGGAGGCGTGATCGAAAAGCTGAGGATGGTGAAGAATGCGGCCGAGGCCGCCAAAATCAAACGCAGTGTAGCGACGAATTCCAAGGCGTTCGAGGCGGCCAAGAAGCGCATCAAGCCGGGGGTGAAAGAAAACGACGTCGCCGCCGAAATCGATTACCAGATGCGCCGGCATGGGGCGGAAGGGACGGCTTTCGAGACGATAGTCGCTTTTGGAGAACGTTCGGCATTGCCTCACGCCCATCCAACCGGCAAGAGACTCGCAAGAGATGAATTAGTATTAATAGATATGGGCTCGTGCCAGGACGGGTACACGAGCGACATGACGCGCGTAGTGTTCCTGGAAAAGCCCAAGCCGAAAGTCGCGGCGCTGTATAGAGCGGTGCTGGAGGCGCAGCTAGCGGCAATTGACGCGGTGCGTGAAGGAGTAACGGCGGAACGGGTGGATCGAGCCGCGCGGCAGGTGCTGGCGGCGCATGGATTGGACAAACAGTTCACGCATTCCACCGGTCACGGTTTGGGGCTGGAAATTCACGAGCCCCCGCGGGTCGGCAAGAAAGATAAAACCAAGCTGGTGGAGGGTATGGCTATCACAATTGAGCCCGGCGCCTATCTGGAAGGCGTGGGTGGAGTGCGAATCGAAGACACGATCCTGGTGACGAAGACCGGATGCGAGGTCTTGACGCCCACATCCAAGGAGTTGACAGTTCTGTAGATGTCTAACGACGAGATCAAGCAGTTGGTGCAGTTGGTAATCGATAGCGGCATTGCCGAGATCGAGGTTCAACGGGGACAGGACCGGGTGAGAATTCGCCGCACGCCGGGCGGGCCTGGCGGCGGGCGGAATACTGAAATCGCGGTACCCATGAGTGCGGCGCCGGAAGCTGCGCACGTGAGCGCGGCGGCTGCGGGCGCGGGCAACGAGATTACGGTCAAATCTCCGATAGTCGGAACCTACTATGACGCCGCGAAGCCCGGCGAACCGCCGTTTGTGCGCGTGGGGGACAGCGTGGAGCCCGGGCAAGTGCTATGCATCATCGAATCGATGAAGCTCATGAACGAAATCGAGGCCGAGGTGGCGGGGATTGTGGTACATAAGCTGATGGAAAACGCGCGCCCAGTGGAGTATGGCGAAGCGCTCTTCGTCGTCCGCCCCCGCTAATATGTTCGGCAAAATCTTAATCGCCAACCGTGGCGAAATCGCCATTCGCGTGATCTGCGCATGCAAAGACCTCGGCATCCGCACCGTTGCCGTTTATTCGGAAGCCGACCGCCACAGTCTGCACGTGCGTTTCGCCGATGAAGCCATCTGCATCGGGCCGGCCAAGAGTTCCCGCAGTTATCTGGACATTCCGTCGGTGATCAGCGCCGCCGAGATCACCAATGTCGAAGCGATTCATCCCGGCTACGGCTTTCTCAGTGAAAACGCCGATTTCGCGGAGGTCTGCGAAACCAGCGGCATTCGCTTTATTGGCCCCACGCCGGATGTAATCCGCTCCATGGGCTTGAAGCAGCGGGCGCGGGCGGTGATGGCCGAAGCCGGCGTGCCGATATTACCGGGATCCGAGGGCATCCTCAAGAGCGCGGAAGAAGGGCTGGAAATAGCCGATCGAATTGGCTATCCGGTTATGTTGAAAGCGTCCGCCGGGGGCGGCGGGCGCGGTATGCGCATCGTGCGAGAGGCTTCTGAACTGCCGGCGCTGCTGGCGCAAGCACAGCAGGAGGCGCTGGCGTCCTTCTCCTGTGCCGACGTGTACATGGAGAAACTGATCGAAGCGCCCCGGCACATCGAGTTTCAAGTGATCGCCGATGAACACGGTCACGTGGAGATTCTCGGCGAGCGCGAGTGCTCCATTCAACGCCGTCATCAAAAGCTGCTGGAAGAAGCGCCTTCACCGGGCGTCACGCCGGAACTGCGTGAGCAGATGGCCGTGAGTCTAAAAGAGGCCATGCGCCGGATCGGTTACCGCAATGCGGGCACAGTGGAGTTTTTGATGGACGAGGCGGGCAAGCTCTACTTCATCGAGGTGAATGCCCGGATACAAGTGGAACATCCGGTGACGGAAGCCATTACCGGGACCGACATGGTAAAAACGCAGATTCGCATTGCCGCCGGTGAAAAGCTGGCGGATTGCCTGCCGAATCCTATCGTTTTTAGCGGCCACGCGATCGAGTGCCGCATCAATGCGGAGAATCCGGAGACCTTTGCGCCATCGCCGGGGCGCATCACGGGCTTGAATCTGCCGGGCGGGATCGGCGTGCGCGTGGATACGGCGGCGTATACCGACGGCGTGATTCCGCCGTATTATGACTCGCTGATTGCCAAGCTGATTGTGCATGGTCGGGACCGCGGGGAAGCGATCGTCCGCATGCGCCGGGCGCTGGATATGTTTGTGGTGGAGGGCATTTACACCACGATTCCGTTGCACCAACGCATTCTGTATGACGCCGATTTCGCGGCTGGGCGATTGGATACGAAATTTTTGCAACGGCCGGCGTTTTCGGGCAAGAAGTAAGCGAGCCTGGTTCAGACGGCCTGCCCGGCCAGCCGCAGCTCATCTTCAATTTCGTAGATTTTGTCCTCAAACAACCGCGTCGGTTTGCCGGCGGCCTTGGTTTCTTCCAACTTTACTTTGGCGTTAGCCAGCTTCTTTTGCAGCCCGGCGACCTTTGGGCCAGGCTTCTGTGGCGCCGGTCCCTCGGGGGGAGTTTTCACCACTTTCTTCGCCTTAGCCTTGGCATGCGCCTTAAACCGGAACGCCGTCACCGCCGGCGGCGGCTTGAGCGCCATTCCAAAATCCGAGCGATACTCCTCCGCTATCGCCGCCGCTTCCGACAGCAACTCCCGAAATCGGGACTCCATCGCCTGCTTGGCTTTCGATCGCAGGTCGTCGCCCTGCTGCTTCCATCTTTGGTAATCGGAGATCACGTCGCTCATGTAGCGAATAGTAGCGCGCCGGGTTGAAGCCGTAGCCCCGCAGCGCGTGATGAGTCAGAAATCCGGCGACCGCATAGGCGTCTCTCCCAGGTTGCCGATGATCTATTTAATCAATTCGACGGTAAAGCCCAAGACTCTGTCACCATCAACGAATCTCGCGGCTTTTGTTCTCAGGACGCATTTGTGTCCGCACGAGTTGACACGCCCCTCCTCCGACGGTAGCTTACAGGTATGACGATTCATCTGAACCCCGAGTTGGAAGCCCTGATCCAGAGCGACGTGGAACGCGGCCCTTACCGGTCCCCCGATGAGTTCGTCGAGCGCGCCGTTCAGTTGCTCCATGAGCAGGAACAATGGCTTGCGGACAACCGCGACGATATCGCCGCTAAGATTGAGCAAGGCTACACTTCCTCTGAACGTGGAAATCTCTTGGATCCTGACCAGGTTCGCGCCCACGTCGCTGAGCGCAAGCAGGCTTGGCGAAACGAAAACAATCGATAATGGCCGGTTATCGGCTTACGCGTGAAGCGGCCGACGATCTCGTCGAGATCTGGAAGTATATTGCCCGTGACGACAGCGATGCCGCCGATCGTGTCGAAGCCGCGATCTACCAGGCCTGCGCGTTGGTCGCGCGAACTCCGCTTATCGGACAACTCTGCAAGTATTCGACGAAACTGCTCGTGCGGTTTTGGACAATTCCACAGTTTCCAAACTACGTCCCCGCTTACCGGCCCCGGATCCTCAAGCAGGCGATGCCATAGACCGATCCTTCACACGGCTACCGGGATCAGTTCGTCCTTCACATAGTGCAATTGCACCATGCGAGGATGCACCGGCTCATCTTCGAAGTGCAGCGAAGCCGCTTCCAGAACGTTGGTGCGGAGTTCTTCCCAAGTGTCAGCCTGGGTAAAGATTGCGTGGCCCAGGGCGCGGGCGCAAAAGCCGCCTTCCTCCGCATCGCGTACCTCGAAGATCAGCTCCATATCGATAGAATACCTGAGTCAGTCGCCCGCCTTCTGAAGGTGTTTCGCAGCGGGCGCCTTTGCCGGAGCCTTTGCGGGCACCTTTCCCAAGAGCGTGCGCCGTGCCCAACTGCGCTCGGCTTCATGCCTCCAGGCTTCCCAGAGGTGCTGCATATGCGCAATGAACTCCTTGGGCTTAGGGCCATAGATGCGCTCGCCAATACTCCGCGCTTCCGTTCGCAATTCGTCGCGGAATGTGTCGGCCAGGCGGTAGAGCGTGCCCAGCTCGCGGCGGTTGCGGAACAGCTCCGGCCCGGCTTGGATAGAAGTTCGCAGCACGACCAGATTGTGATCGTCTCCCAGCAATTGTTCCAAACATTTCAGGCTGGTTTCGTAG
>DATFZA010000799.1:0-4706 GCA_035314765.1 Bryobacteraceae bacterium | reverse complement strand
GGCTTGGCGCCAATCTCAGAACTCACCAGCCGGCCGAGCGCCGGTCCCAAACAGGCGGCTAGCAGCACCCCCCAGATCCAAAGCTCCACGATGTTCGTGATGTCCAGATGCAACCACATGTTCGAAAACGGCATCAACATTCGGATGCCATAGGCGTTGGTCCAATCCATCAGGAGATGACTCGCTACGCCCATCAGCGACAGCATGTAGGCGGATTTCCAGGCCTTGGTGGACCGATCGAGCGCGCAAGCCAACAGCACTGGCAGAATCGCCATCAGGGGCGCCAGAACGATGGTGTGGGTGTACCAGCGATGATAGTGCAGATAGCTGAGAGGACCGCCGAGCAAGCTGACTACATCCAGGTCGGGCACGTTCGCGGCAAGCATCAGCACCAGACCAGGGCGCGCTGAAAACCGGTTCAATCCGGCCCGGCTCATCATCAAGCCGGTCAGCGTGTGGGTGAGGTTGTCCATGCGGCTTCAGTAGCCGAAACCGGGCGCCTGGTCCGGAAATCGGGCGGAACCAGCAAGGTGAGGGCTCGCGGAACAAGTGCGATCTCGAAGGGCATGCTGCCGGCGAACTCTCCGTCTATCTGGACGTAAATGCCCTCTTCATCGGACGAACAGCTCAGACTGGTGGTTCGCAAAATCGTTACTCCGCTCATGCGATCGAGGCGGCGCGTAGTCACGCCGAGCATGTATTTCAGGTAACCGAACGAACTCTCGCCGCTGAAAAGCACCAATTCCAAATCTTCATCCAGCAGAGAAACGCTGCGCGCAATCTCCAGATCGCCGCCGTAATTGCGGACACGGGTAGCCAGCGCGAAACTGGCGCGGTAGTTGGCGCCGTTAACCTTGACCGTGAACTCCGGAATCCGGCGGCCCAACTGCGAGAAGCCCGCCAACCAATAGGCCAGCTTGCCTAGCCAGTTTTTCAGGGCGGGATCGAGCTTGTAGACGATATCGGCGTCCAAGCCGATGCCCGCCATCAGCAGGAAATAGCGAGGGTCGGGTTGAGACGGGATCCGCAATTCGCCCACCGCTATGCGCTCGGGGACGTAGGAAGGAAGGGCGTGGCTGGCCCGTACCATACGCGTGTCCATGCCGAGTTCCACCGCCAGAACATTGGCGGTACCGGCGGGAAGAATTCCCAGCGGCACGGAGGAAAACACCATGCCGTTCACCACTTCGTTCACCGTGCCATCGCCGCCCGCGGCGATAACCAATTCCGCGCCGTCGCTCACGGCTTGGCGCGCCATTTCGGCTGCAAAGCCCGGGCCCGGCGTCGGGCGAACCTCTACGTCGCCGTGCGAACGCAACACGTCAACGGATTGGTCCAGCCAATGTTTGCGGCGGCGGTCTTTGAAAGCACCGGCGCAAGGATTGTAGATAACAACGGTGTTTCTGGAGGTCAAATAGTACCCTAATTATAGTAGCCGCTGTTCAAGGTATGACCAAACTCGACGCCGCCACCGAAGCCGAACATCTACGCGAGCAGTTGCGCCGCCACGAACACTTATACTACGTCCTCGATCAACCTGAAATCAGCGATGCCGAATACGACGCTCTGATGCAGCGTTTGAAGGACCTGGAAGAAAAGCATCCGGAGCTGGTTACAGCGGACTCGCCCACGCAACGCGTCGGCGGCAAACCGCGCGAGGGCTTCGTCAAGGTGCGCCACAGTTCGCCGATGCTCAGTCTCGATAATGCACTCAACGAAGACGAGATGCGGGAGTTCGATCGCCGCGTGCGCGATTTGCTAAAGGGCGAATCATACGGCTACGTCGCCGAACTCAAGCTGGACGGTCTCTCCATGGCGGCGCATTACAAAAATGGACGATTTGTGCAAGCCATTACACGGGGCGACGGCCAAGTGGGGGAAGATGTCACGGAGAACGCCCGCACCATCCATTCTCTTCCGCTGAGCGTACACGGTCATGCTCTGCCGGCGTTTGAAGCCCGCGGCGAAGCCATTATGACGCGCAAGGTATTCGATCGCCTCAACGCCCAGCGCGCCGAGCAACAACTCCCGCTGCTGGTCAATCCCCGCAACACAGCCGCCGGCGCATTGCGCGCGCTCGACCCGGGAATGACGGCCGAGCGGCAGCTCGAATACTACAGTTACTTTCTGCTGGTCGATGGCCAATTCTTCTACGAAAGCCATTGGGAAGCCCTTGAACACCTGAAGAAGATGGGTTTCAAAGTAAACCCTCACTCGCGTCAATGTGCAGGTCTGGATGAGGTGCTGGATTTTTTTCGCACCTGGCAGGAGAAGCGCGACAGTCTGCCATACGATATTGACGGCGTTGTTATTAAGGTTGATTCCGTCCGGCAGCAACAAGCGCTCGGCTGGACTTCCAAAGCGCCACGCTGGGCCATTGCTTTCAAGTTTCCGGCGCAGCAGGCCACCACCGCCGTCGAAGACATCGGCGTGCAGGTGGGCCGCACCGGAGCGCTCACGCCGGTAGCGGTTCTGCGCCCCGTCTTCGTCGGCGGTGTGACGGTCTCGCGGGCGACTTTGCACAACGAAGACGAAATTGAACGGCTGGGCCTGGAGATCGGCGACACGGTACTCATTGAACGCAGCGGCGACGTGATCCCGAAAGTTGTACGCGTTGTCGAGCCCGGCCTGAATCGCCGGCGTTTTCACATGCCGAAGCATTGTCCGATCTGCGGCGGAGATGTGGTGCGCGAACCGGGAGAAGCCGCCAGCCGCTGCATCAACACCAATTGCCCGGCACGTCTGAAAGAATCCCTGCTGCATTTCGCCGCGCGCGGCGTGATGGATATCGATGGCATGGGCTATGCCTTGGTCGATCAACTGGTCGATCGCGAATTGGTGCACAGCGTGGCCGATATTTACTCTCTTACGCTGGAGCAACTGCTCGATCTGGAGCGCATGGGCAAGAAATCGGCCGAGAAACTCCTCGCAAATATCGATGCCTCCCGCAGCCGTCCGCTGGCGCGGGTGCTGAATGGTTTAGGGATTCCGTTTGTCGGAGAACGCACGGCCCAGATTCTGGCCGATACGTTTGGCAGCGTGGACGCTCTGATAGACGCGAGCGTGGAGACTTTGCAGCAAGCCGACGAAGTTGGTCCGAAAGTGGCTGACAGTATCCGGCGATTCTTTGATGAACGGCGGAATCGAGACTTAGTGGAGGCGCTGCGCCGCGCCGGCCTCGTATTCCAGCAAGAGATCAAGGAAAAGGCAAAGGGCGGACCTTTGGAAGGCAAGGTTTTCGTGATTACTGGAACACTGCCTAACTTATCGCGCGAAGAAGCCAAGGAGCGGATCGAGACGGCGGGCGGCAAAGTCACCGGATCAGTGAGTAAGAAGACCAGCTTCGTGCTGGCCGGCGCCGATCCTGGTACTAAATTGGACAAGGCCAACAGCTTGGGCGTGCCCATAATCGGCGAGGCCGAGTTACTCGAGATGATCCCTGGGAGCGCGAGCTGAAGAGTCTCATCCAGACGCTAATCGCCTGGGGCCCCGCGGGCGTGCTGCTGCTCGCCGTAATGGATTCAGCCGGCATTCCCATCGTGGGCGGGGTGGACTTGCTGATTGTGACGATCGCAGTGCTGGATCATTCTTCGGCATACTGGGCCGCGGGCGCCGCCGTCATTGGATCGTTGATCGGAAGTCCTGTTCTGTTCCTAATCGCCCGCAAAGGCGGCGAAGCATATCTTAGCCGCTTTACCGCCAAAGGCAAAGGAGCAAAACTCAAAGACTGGTATCTCGAATACGGCCTGCTTACGGTCTTCGTTCCGGCGCTGGTCATCGTTCCCCTGCCCATGAAGATCGCAGTCCTGTGCGCTGGAGCTTTAGGTGTGAGCCCGGCTGCCTTCTTACTAGTCATTGCCGCTGCGCGTATCCCTCGCTATCTTTTTCTCGCGTGGCTCGGCACGAAACTCGGCAATGACACGCTTCCGTACTTGAAGCATCATACTCGCGAACTGGCCCTTTTCTCTGTTCTGTTATTCGTCGCCTTGTACTTACTCATCCGGATATTTGACCGGCGTCACAAGCTTGCTCATCTTACTGAGTCAGAATGAAATTCACTTCAATCGGAGCGGTAACTTCTACCGGCTCGCCATTCAGTAGTGTGGGCCGGTAGATCCATTGTCTGACGGCATCGACGGCCGCTTTGACCAATAGTGGATTACCGCTAATCACCTGGAGGTTCCGAATCGTTCCATCTTTCGAGATCACCCCGGTCAGCAGCACCGTTCCGGATACGCGCGTTTGTTGTGCGATGACCGGGTAGATTGGCTTTACCTGCCGGATCAGCCTTGCCAGTTGCGCTCCCTTGCTTACGGCTATCAACTGCGGCGGCGGCGGCTTAGGCGGTTCGACCTTCGGTTTCTCAGGTGGAGGCGCCGGCTTTACGGCCGAAATGAGAGACGGAAATGCACTCGAGGGACCTTCCAGGCCGCCCGGTACGCCTGGCGGGTCGCCCGGCGGCGCAAAGTCGAGGTGAGACATCGGCTTTGCGCTCGAATGAGACAGATCCATGCGGAAAACGACCGGCGGACGGGGGGTTGACCTCCCGGTTGCGTGACTCTCAGCAGGCGCGACCGGCCGGGCCGGCGGTGGAGCACCAATCGCCACCGGAGATCGCCAGTCCGAATGAGGAAGCCGGTCAGTCCATGCCAGCGGAATTAACAGTAATACTCCTAACACCAGTAACTCGCCAGTTAGTGAAGCCA
>DATFZA010000798.1:0-5330 GCA_035314765.1 Bryobacteraceae bacterium | reverse complement strand
GTGGTGGCGCTCGGCGACGCTAGCCAAAGCTACGCTTTGTATTTGCCGTCTCACTATACTCCGAACCATACCTGGCCGGTGCTTTATTGCTTGGATCCGGGGGCGCATGGGCGCGCGCCGGTGGAGCGGTTTTCGCAGGCGGCGGAGAAGGCGGGCATCATTGTGGTGGGCTCCAACAATTCGCAGAACGGACCTATCGGACCGGTCAAAGAGGCGCTCAAGTGGATGCTGGCCGATACGCATGAGCGGTTGGCGATCGACGATTCGCGAACTTATGCGGCGGGCTTTTCGGGCGGGGCCCGGCTGGCTTTGGCTTGGGCTTCTAACGGGGCCATTGCCGGTGTGATCGCTTGCAGCGCTGGGTTTGGCGGACACGTGCCGAAGGATATTCCGTTCCGGCTTTACGCGTCTACTGGGTTCGACGACTTTAATTATGACGAAATATACAAGACCAGCCTTGAGTTGGCCCAGCGCGGAGTGGCGCATCGTTTTGTCGAGTTCAACGGCACGCATCAATGGTTACCGGAAAATCTCACTAGCGAGGCGCTGGAATTTATCCAAGGACGCGGAGAGCCGCGCGCGGCGCAGCGATCTAAGGAGCAGGAGCGGCTGGCAGCCCGCTACGACACGCTGGCGGCCATTGCCCGCAGCGCGGACGGGCGTTCGACCATCGAGAAATTGCGGAAAGAAGCGGTGATGGCGAGCGACAGTCCCGAGCGGAGAATCGCGCGCCGGGTGATCGCGGTAACGTATGTCACGCAGGTGGAAACCAGCCGTGAACTGATGCGGGACCATCAATACAAAGAGGCCGCCGAATTGTATGAAAATGCCGTGGTGGTGGAGCCGGACAATGGCGGCGCGTGGTTCGCGCTGGCGCTGGCGCAGGCTGGGAATGGAAACACTCGCCGAGCGTTGGAAGCGCTGGAGTCCGCCGCGGCGCATGGTTATCGCAACGTGGATAGGATGGAAACGGAACCGCTGTTGAACGCAGTAAGGGGCGACGCACGTTATAAGGCGGCGTTGCTGAAAATGAAAGAAGCGCCTTTACCCGGCGTACTCGAGCACAAGTAGGGTAATATCGTCGTTCAGATCTAATCCTTCAGTGAACTCGCGCACGGCGGACATCAGGCCGTTGTGCAGGTCGGCGCTGGAGCCCGCGCCATGAGTCGCCATAGCGCCCATCATCACCGTTTTGTCGAAAAACTCGGCGGAAGCATTCTCCGCTTCCGACAAGCCGTCGCTATAGAGCACCACTTTGTCGCCGGGTTGCAATTGAATGCTCTCGACGCCGAATTGGGCCACGCCTAGCAATCCGACGGGCATTCCGGTGGTCCCCAAGGAGATCGGCTCGCAGCCGGCGCGAACCACAAAAGGGGTCGGATGCCCGGCGTTGGACCATTGCAGGAGTCCTTTGCGATCCACGGTGCAGTACACGACGGTGGCGTATTTTTCGCCACGAGTGCGTTCATTGAGAAAGTGATTGATGCGCGCCATCACCTGCTCGATCTCGATGGCGCCTTCGGCAGCCAACAAAAATGCCCCTTGCAGCAGAGACGCCAGGAGGGCCGAACTCACGCCTTTGCCCGAAACGTCCGCGATCACCACGGAGAACAGATCGTCACGGACGGCGCGCACGTCGAAGTAATCGCCGCCGACGGAATGGGACGGAATGCTGGATCCGGCGGCGCGAAACCAACCTTTGGACGGCAGTTCACGGGGCAGCAGGTCGCTTTGGATGACGCGAGCGATATCCAGTTCCTGCTCCAGGCGCTGCTTCTGGCGCTCTTCCTCGAGCAAGCGGGCGTTCTCGAGGATGGTGGATGCTTCGAGCGCGAGCGTCTGGAGAATTTCACGATTGCCAGCCGACAGATCGGCCGGACTGTGGCGTGAATCCATGTACAGCATGCCGATGGTGTCGTTGTCGGAAGAGACGATGGTATCGAGGGCGCCGCCGGTACGAATGCGAATCAGCGGCACACACAAAACGCTGCGCAGATCGAGATCGGCGACCGACATCTCCGGGCGGATACCCTGCTGCTCCAGCGGATCGAAGGTCATGGACAGCAAATCGCGCCGGGTCTTCAGAGCGCGATTGATCACGGAAGTGGGCACGCGCAGTTCGGTGCTGCCCAGCGGCGCGCCGCTGTGATCGCGCGCGACGGCCACATCGAGCTCGGCTTCCCGGCGCAACAGCAGAAAACCGCGTTCGGCGTTGGTGACGGCGAGGGCCGCGTCCACCACGGCGGTCAACACGTCGTGGGTGGAAAGGGAACTTTGCAAGGCGCGCGCCACCTCCATCAACGCCCGCAGTTTGCCCAGGTTTCCCGTCGCGGCCGAGGCCGGGGCGGAAAACTGCTCCACGATGCGGCTCAGCTCCAGGTCCTCTAAGGCGAAAATGAGCTTGTAGGAATCCTGAAAGCCGAAGTCGATGCGGTCGGAATTCGCCAGGCGGTGTTTGGCGGCGGGCTCGCCATTTACGAACAGCCCATGACGGCTTTTCAGGTCTTCGATGAAGTAGCCGCCGTCTTCAAACACGATGCGGGCGTGGTTGCGCGAGGTGCGATTGTCGCGCAGGACCAGGTGATTGTCGGCGTTGCGGCCGATGGAAAAAGGGAGGGTTTCGATAGCCACGCGGCTGCGAGTGCCGGAAGGGTGCACCACCACCAAAGCCGGCGAGGGCATTAGTGCGCCTTGGCCGCTTCTTCCATTTCGCGCGCGCGCAGGACCTGGCAGTGGGAACAGTAGCCGCCGACCTCAGTCCGCGCCAGAACGACCTGGAAGCCGAAATGATTGGCGATCTGATCGCGGATGGCCTGCAGCGGGTCGCCGAAAAACTCTTCGATTTTGCCGCAGCGCAGACAGATCACATGGGCGTGTTCCTGTTTCAGCCGGGTCTCGTAATAATGTTGGTCGCCGGCATGGTGCATCAGGTCTAATTCGTCCACCAGGCCACCGAGTTTGAGTAGTTTTAAGGTGCGATAGACGGTGACGCGATTCAGCTTGGGGTCCTGCTCTTTGGCGAGGCGAAAGAGCGCTTCAGCATCCAGATGCTGGCCCGACTGATCGATCAGATCGAGCAGGATCTTGCGCTGGCGTGTCAGCCGGATGCCTTGTTGCCGGAGCGAATCTTTGATTCCAGGAACCGCCATTCGCGTTCTCTATGAGGGTAGCATGTGGGGTCGGGGGTGGTGGTTTGCGGGTGGGATGTGACTTTGAGATCGGGCGAGATGAAGAATTCTGAGTTTGCTTGGGCCAACTGCGCATTGAATTTGGGCGTTAGATGTTCGGATGCATGGGAGCGGCGTTATTTCGAATGCTTCGAGTACTTGCGTTTACTGCGATTTGGTGAGAAACTTAGGAGAACACAAGAAAGGTAACGACAATGGCTCAGACTGCGATGCCGCCATCCCTTCCATCGGAAGCAGACGCCGTTTTGGCGAAAGAAACAGGCCGCGTGTTGGCCTCTCGCATTTGCAATGGGGATCCGATCGAATTGAGAATTCCTGACGATCCTTCGCCGGAAGGAACGGTCAAACTGCCTTTATCGGCGGCGCGGCTACTGGTCCGCATTCTTGAGGAGATGGCGCGGGGCAATGCGGTGACTCTGATTCCGGTCCATGCTGAGTTGACCACCCAGGAAGCGGCGGAGATGCTCAACATTTCGCGGCCATCCCTGATTCAGCTTCTGGACGAGGGGAAGATCGACTACCGCCGGGTGGGAACCCATCGGCGCGTCCGGTTCGAAGGTTTGATGAAGTACAGGCGGCGCGTCGAAGACGAACGGCGGGCGGCCCTCAAGGATTTGGCCGCCTATGACCAGGAACTTGGAATCTAAGCGCGGTGGCCCGTTTTACAGCGTTCTATGACGCGAATGTGCTGTATCCGGCGGAACTGCGCAATCTGCTAATGCATCTGGCGCTGACCGGGCTGTTCCGCGCCATTTGGTCTGCGGGCGTGCACGAAGAATGGATGTCGGCGTTGCTGCGCAACCGACCCGACCTGTCGCGCGAAAAGCTGGAGCGGACGCGCGGGCTCATGGATAAACATGCGGCGGATGCCCTGGTTATAGGCTACGAGGACTTGATTCCCGCCCTGCAACTCCCCGATCCGAATGACCGGCACGTATTGGCGGCTGCGATCCGCGGGCGTGCCGATGTGATCGTCACAGCGAACCTGCGCGACTTTCCCGCGGAGACTCTCGCGCCGTTCGGGATAGAGGCGCAACACCCGGACGAATTCGTCCTGCATCTTCTGGATCTCGCACCAGGCATGGTTGCCGAAGCTGCGCGGAATCACCGGGAGAGCCTGAAGAATCCGCCAAAAACAATTGACGAGTATCTGAATGCGCTTGAGGCGCAGGGACTGACGCAAACCGTGCCGATGCTGCGGGAGTACATGTTGTGATTCCGATCCCTTCACCCGACATTAAAGCGGTACAGTAAGGGGTTGCGAATCGCCACATTGCCACTTCCACAATGCCAACTCCACAATACCGGCTGATAATGTTCTTGACCTGCTTGCTGACCACCATTTGCTCCGCGCAAGGTGGTGATGGCAAGCGCCCCTGGAAAGGAGCGGCGATTCTCGGCAACGGGCATCTGACGGCGGTTTATTCGGATGATAAACGCATCACCGCTTTGACGCATGGCGAAGGCGTTCAGCATTTGTACTTTAGGGACTACACGGCCGATTATGTTGCGTCTACCGCGTTCCCATTGCCGGGCGAGGTTGCCTCGCCAACTTCGATTGGGATGAAGAATTTCTTCACTACGCAAACGCAGACTCGTCTGGCGGATGGGTCTTCACAGACCGTTCTGTGTTTTGTTCATCCCGAGGACGCCGTGGTGCTTTCGGTCAGCTCTACCCGAGCGCGCTACCAATTTCGAGCGCTTCTGAACAAGGACATCAAGACCGATCAAAACATCGCGCTGACTTCTCTTCGCGAGGCGGACGGCGTAGCAGTGGCAGTCTGGTCCAACGGAACGGTTCTGGCGATCGCGCCGCAGTCCGCGCACGACAAGGTCACCGTGAGCGATGCGACGGTGTCGGTGACCGGCGAAGAGTCTCACGCGGATATCCTGCTTATCCCGGCTAGTTCGCAAGAAGAAGCCAGCTCCAAGGTCCGCTTATTCCGGCAGAAGACCGATCTGGAGGCTGAAGCGAGCCGTTACTGGAACTCCTGGATGAATGGCGGCCGGTTGCCGGTTTTCAAAGACGATGGCGAGGCATATCTGGAGGCTTACAAGCGCAACCTCTATTGCGTTAAGGCGGCCAATCTGAACGGGCAGATTCCAGCGGATATTACCGGGCAATTTCTCACCAATGGCATG
>DATFZA010000797.1:0-5035 GCA_035314765.1 Bryobacteraceae bacterium | reverse complement strand
ACACTCTTCCGATTCGCGAGGTTGGTCACGCGCACCCAGGTATCGAACGGAAGAGTCCGGTGCGCCGCAGTCAACTTTTCCATGTCGTAGATCTCGCCGTTGGCCGCCGGCCGTCCATGATAAGGATGCCCATACCAGCTTGCCAGTCCGGTTTCAGGAGAGACGATTCGCGCGGGCGTGCCGCGCGGTAATGGCACTCCTACCGAGGCCACGCGCTTTTTCTTCGCGCAACTTTGCGCGATCAGCATCGTCAAAATCGCGAGCGCGCCGCGCCGGTCCATATGTTGTGATGCTAGCGCGAGAGACCGTCTGGTTCAAGAACAGTTCCGGTCTCCGGCGGTAAGATTTACACCGGTCAACCACGCGGCAAGGCGCGCGCACCGCGGCCACGCGCATTTTTTTCGCGCAACTTTGCGCGATCGGCATCGTCAGAATGGCCGGCGCACCGCGCCGGTCCATATGCTGTGATGCTAGCGCGAGAGACCGTCTGGTTCAAGAACAGTCCGGTCTCCGGCGATAAAATTTACGCGGGTCAACCGCCCGGCGAGGCACGGGCACCGCGGCCACGCGCATTCGCGCAACTTTGCGCGATCGCCGGTCCATATGTTGTGATGCTAACGCGAGAGACCGTCTGGTTCAAGAACAGTCCGGTCTCCGGCGATAAAATTTGCGCGGGTCAACTGCCCGGCGAGGCACGGGCCCCGCGGCCACGCGCTTTTTTTCGCGCAACTTTGCGCGATCGGCACCGTCAAAATCGCGAGCGCACCGCGCCGCTCCCTATGCCGTGATGCTTACACGAGAGACCGTCTGGTTCAAGAACAGAAACGAGCTTTCGTGGCGTGGAAGCGGCCAACAACATTCGAACGTTAAAATGGTTTTATCCAAAAAGGGGTCCGCGCGGTCCCTTCACGGCGCGTGATTCACTTTTTGCTTGACTTTCATCGCGATCCAATTTATATATGGATCACACTGCGATCTCATGATCGCAAATTTTGATGTTAGGGAGAATCAATCGATGAAGAACGCAACGAAGAAAGCTGCAAAGGCTCCGGCGAAGAAGAAAGCCCCCGCCAAGAAGAAAAAGTAACAGCCTTCGCCCCGCTTGCGGGGCCAGCTAAGAAGTTTTTTAGGGTTCATGCAAATCGGCCCCGAGAGATCGGGGCCTTTTTTCTGCCTGTTCGTTTGCCTTCCCGCCTGGCGCGAAAGTCTAGAGCGCCTTCTCCACCGCGGCTCGCAGTTCCCCCAGCGTCATAGCGCCTGGATGATAGCTGCGCACGATGCCGCTTCGATCGATCACCACAAGGGTGGGCGTGGTGCTGGCCCCGTAGTTCTTGAAGTTCGCTTCACTCACCGGCACGGAGGCGTCGAGAAGATCGCGATAGAACTGGTGGCGCACGGCGTCGATGTATCGCAGCTCTTGCGCCGGCGACGCTTCTTCTCCGCGCGCCGCGTAACCGTAGCGCTGGGTGGGCGCGATCACCACCAGGCCTTTGTTCGCATAGAGCGAACGGACCTGCGCGACAATCGCTTCATCCGCCTTGCAGTCTCCGCACCAGTGCGCCCAGAAGAACAGCAGCACCGGCTTTCCACGCAGCTTTGCCAGCGAGGGCGGTTGCGGTCCCAAGTACTCTTCAGAATGCAACTCCGGCGCCGGCCTGCCCTCCAGTCCCAAAAGATTAATGTTCTTCTGGATCCGCGGCGCAATCGAGGTATTCGCATACACGGCAAGCTCCTTGCGAAGATATGCCACCGCCTGGTTGCGCTGGCCGCGGGAGGCGAGCACCTGCGCCTCTACTTCGATCGCCGCTCCGACCGCCGCGGCCAGATGCGGATCGGAATCGAGCCGGCGTTTTTTCAATTCGGCGCCAGACAGATCGAGAGTCTGCTTCGCCGTGGCCTCCGCCTGATCCCAGGAGTTCGAGAGCAACTGCGCCCGGCCAATCCAGGAAAGCGCGTCCAGCATCTCCGGCGTGACGCCGAGTTTGGCGCGATAATCGCGCAGCATGCGCTCCGCGCCGGGCAGGTCGCCGCGGGAAAGAGCCTGCCGCACATCCATATCGATTGCCGCGGACGCGACGGAAACCGCCGCCAGAAGAACAAAACAGCGCATCTACATCGAGAATAACAGCCGACCCCCATCCACGACGATCGTTTGGCCAGTGAGGTATTCCGCCGAATTTATGGTAGCTGTGTCCCCCGGCGCTTGGCGCGGGGCACATTTTCGAAAGTGCTTTCCATGAGCGCCGGGGCCCGCAGAAGGAAGGATGAGAACGGGCGAGTTGGCGGCGCGGATGGGGGACACAGCGGGCTCGATCCCGAACTCCTTCCGCCGAATTTATGGTAGCTGTGTCCCCCGGGCGCTTGGCGCGGGACACATTTTCGAGCGTGCCTGGCACAGACCAAATGCGCCACGTTTTATGAACCTTCGTGGCACAGCGCGGCTTGGCGGCAAACGATGGGGGCCGATCTGTATAGGGTCCAGGATCATGTCAAGCGGGCGAGCGAGCGGACTGCTGTGCGCGACACCGCTCTGGAGCCGAGAACCGCCCAACCGCCCGCCGCCGCTCTGCGCCGCTAAGCTATGCTCGGGACAGGCCCAGTGCTCGCCAGTTCCTCCCAATCCATAAATCGCAGAGAAAAGGCCTACTGGGTCTTGTGCCTCGCCGCAGGGTTGCTGACAGCGGGATTGCTGATCTTCTCTCAGACCAAGGCTCTCGCCTGGGACGAAGGCTTCCACTTGCTCGCGGCGTTTCTGATCAAGACCGGGAAAACTCCCTACCTGGACTTCTGTTTCCCGCAGACTCCCTTGAACGCCTACTGGAACGCCGCCTGGCTGCGAGTCTTCGGGGAGAGTTGGCGCGCTGTGCACGCGATTGCCGCGCTGCTCACCAGCGGAGCGGTGTTTCTTGCCGCGGATTTCGTGTACGCCGAGTCTCGCATGCCGCGGTGGCGCCTGGCTGCGGCGTTGACCGCCGCGCTGTTCGTCGGCTTGAACCGGACGGTAGTTGATTTTGGACCGATCGCGCAGGCTTACGGTATGTGTCTCTTTCTCACCGTAGCCGCCTTTCGGCTGACGTTGAAAGCAGCTGAATGCGCGAACCCGCTGTATCCGGCCGCTGCCGGTCTCCTGGCCGGCGCGGCCGCCAATTGTTCCCTGTTGAGCGCCCTGGCCTTCCCCGTGTTCCTCGTCTGGATGCTCTTCTACCAACGCAGCGGCAGCCGCATCGCCAAGGCCGCCGCGTTTCTCAGCGGCGCGCTGATCCCTTCGCTTCCGGTGCTCTGGCTGTTCGCCCAGGCGCCCGCGGTGGCTTGGTTCAACCTGGCAGGCTATCACGCGTTCTTCCGGCGCGTGAAATGGGAAGGCGCGACGCTGCATGATTTCGAAGTGATGGTCTCCTGGATTCAATCCGCCCAAGCTTTGTTTCTGGGATTGCTGGCGGTTGCCGGCCTCATTGCCATCAGAGACAATCCTCGTCAGCAACGCGCCAAATTCTATCTGGCGGCGTGGCTCTCCGTCGCATTGTCCCTGGAAGCCGCCGTGGCGCATCCGACTTTCCCGCAGTACTTCGTGTTCACCATCCCGTTTCTCTCGATTTTGGCCACCGCCGGTTTCTACCATGTGGTCTCGCGCCTGGGCTGCCGCGAGAAGCCATTCCGGGCGGTCGCGGTACTGGGCGTTCTCCTAGCGCTTTCGCTCGCCAAGTCGATCGACGATGAGCGTAGCGAGTTCACCTGGCCGGATCTCGAGCAGATCGCTCAAAAAGTTGCCGCAGCCGTGCCTCCCTCAACCACGCTTTGGGCCGATCCGCACATTTACTTTCTCACTCATCGCATTCCGCCCTCCGGTATGGAGTTTCCGGCTTCCCATAAGGTCGAGGTCCCGCCGGCTTTAGCCGCGGCCTTGCACATTCTTCCTCAAGCGGAACTCGACCGCGAGGTGAAGGCCGGCCAGTTCGGCGCGGTAGAAACCTGCGATGACGACACCGAACCGATCAAAGCACTCGGCCTGCCGTCACTGTACGCCAACCAGGAGGACGTCTCCGACTGCGTGATCTACTGGGGGTTGAAGAAATAACGGACTACGCCTTGGGCGCAGGCAGCGGCGTCACCGGAACCTGGCCGCGCTTGTAAACCAGGATGCTCCGCCGGAACGTCATCACTACCGTGCCATCAGCCTTAAATCCGGTGGTCTTGATCTCGACCAGCCCCATGTTCGGACGCGATTTCGATTCTCTTCGGCTCACCACCTCGGTTTGCGCATAGAGAGTGTCGCCCTCAAACACCGGCGCGGGCATCCTGATTTCGTCCCAGCCCAGATTCACGGCGTACTGCGAAACATCGGCCACGGTCAGCCCGGTAATCAGTGCCAGCGTGAAAGTGGAGTTCACCAGCGGCTTGCCAAATTCGGTTTGCGCCGCGTAGTGTGCGTCAAAATGAATGGGATTCGTATTGACCGTGAGCAGGGTGAACCAGGTGTTGTCGGTTGCGGTGATCGTGCGCCCCAACGGATGCCGGATCACCAAGCCCACCTCAAAATCTTCAAAGCAACGTCCGCTCATGCGAATCTCCTGAAAAGTGTGGCCAAGTCCGCGCAGCTATCGATGCCATGCACCGTCTCGAGCGCGGCTTGCGCAGTTTCGGGGCCCAACAAATCCGTCATCTTCCGCTCCAGAACGGATGTCTCCACCGGGTTTTCAGGATTTCCCCGAGGATAGTCGCTCGCTTTCTCGATCACAGTGCCATCGTCGAGCGTCACGGTCAGGCGGACCGGCCAGGCTGCGGGATATTTTGCGGTCAGGTCCGGACTCACGGTCACTCGCGTACGCGCCAACATCTCCCGAATTCTTGAATCATGCACGCGCTCGGGGCGAAACTGAGCCAATCCCACCGCGGAATCCACCAGGGCTGCAGCCACGCAGTAGGCGATGCTAAACTGCGCCTGATACGGCGTCAACGGCTTCATCTCCTTCACGATTTCATATCCAGCGGCATAGGTCTCGATGTGAATGTCGCGGATGCGGTCGCACTTTATTTC
>DATFZA010000796.1:0-3097 GCA_035314765.1 Bryobacteraceae bacterium | reverse complement strand
ACTGGCCGCCCGCGGCTCGCCAAGACCGGCGATCGCATCCTGCTTCCAGGCATCCAGCTCCGCCGGATACAGCCCGTGCTCGCGGCACCAGGCGCTCCGCGTTGCCTCATCCATTGCCGCCGTGACGATCACCGCTTGCAAACGTGCCGCTGCTGTCCAGCGCGGGCTGCCGGCGCCAGATCCATTGGCCAAGCCATCCGCCCGCCAACGCTCCAACGTCGCCACGCTGATCCCGACTTCACGTGACACATGCGCCACCGACGAGCTCTCCGGTGGCAACAGCCTCGCCACTATCCGATCTCTGTACGCTTGTCCGTATCGAGCCACTTCCTGATATCCGCGCCCCCAAGGTTCCGATCCTATTTAGGCGGCAACTTGTCTGACACAGGGGGGGCGGGCTGGCCGGCCGAGATCGGCCTCGCACGTCGCTGGTATGAGCCGCACCTTGAGCGCATTCATGAAGATGCATCCGTTCGGCAGGCGGATCTGCTGCAGCTCGAGCGAATCGCCACTGGCGATCCGTCGCGGGCGCGTTTCCTGACGGAGCTAACGCTCGACCCGCCGGAGGCTACGAGCGATCAGGCCGGAGTGCCGGTGCTGGACGAGGATTACCTAATCCTCTCGACAATCCATTCTGCCAAGGGACAGGAATGGAAATCCGTTTTCGTGCTCAATGTGAGTGACGGCTGTATTCCCTCTGATCTCGATACCGGAACGGCGGCGGAAATAGAGGAAGACTGCTGTACGTCGCCATGACGCGCGCATATCCGTAAAGGGCCATCTGACAGCCAGGTGCGGGAGCAGGGTAGGGGACTCTGTCTCGTTAGAATCTAGACGCCGCGCCCGCGCCGTCTCAAGGGCCGAACAACGACCCTAACGAGACGGAATTTCTGTCTCGCCCAGACGTCTCGTTGTGCAACCACGAAACAACACGCGTGCTTTCCTGCAACGGCTACGGTAAGCCGGACAACAACTCTTCAGGGTAAGACTCATCTAATTCGCGGTAGGCGTGACTTTGGCCCAGGAGAACCAGATAATGGTGACATCTAACCCACCGTGGTTTGAGCGCTGACAGAAGTGATGGGCCCGCCTTCAGAGTCCGACCCGCCGCCCGCTTCGGACACCGCGACGTTCGAACGCGAGAAATGGGTCGCCGAGTTGGCCTTGCGCCAGCACGAACTCGAGATCAGGGAACGGGAGCAGCGTCGGCTCGACACCGAGTCCAGCGCCAGGCTCGAGGAGATGCGGCGCTCACGCTGGTCGAGCCCGCTAGTGCTGGCCATACTCGGAGCCGCGCTGGCTACCCTTGGTAATGTCGCGGTGAGCTGGCTGAACGGCGTCGAGCAGCGCAATCTTGAGACGGACCGCGCGAATGCGACGCTTCAGGTCCAGGAGCAGAATAACAAGGCGCAGCAGAGCCTGGAAGAATTCAAGGCCGATTCAGCCCGCTTGCTCCAGATGATCGGAACTAGCGATCCCGACAAGGCGGCGGCGAACCTACAGTTCCTGCTTGATGTAGGCTTGGTCAGCAATGCAAACACCGCGGCCCGTCTCAAGGAATCCCTGGCTAATAGGGAGCCTGGCCAAGGGCCGGCACTGCCGGCCGCGGGTTCGGTGCCGATCCTGGGCACGCCCGGTCCCGGCGGTCCCGCGCTCGGGAGCTACAACGCGGCGCCGAGGGAAACCACGGTGTCCGGCGTCTCTGCCGGGGCTTTTATGGCTGTCCAGCTTGCCACCGCCTTCTCGTCGACAATCAAGGGCGTCGGCGTGATCGCCGGCGGTCCGTTCGGGTGCGCCTCCGGCTCCATGATTACCGCATTGTCAACCTGCATGGCCGGTTCTCCGCCACCCAACGTCGATACGCTACTTGCGCAAGCGAAGAAGCTGGCCGACGCGCAAGCCATCGATCCGCTCCCGGGCCTGGCACGGCAGAATGTGTATGTATTCCACGGTTATAACGACAAAGTAGTCGATCGGGCAGTTACCGATGCAGTCGTGGCGTTCTATCGGCGCAGCATTGGCCCTGGCGCGGAAGGTAAAATTTTTTATCAGACCGCCATCGGCGCGGGGCACTCACAGGTCACTGTGGCCTATGGGGGAGCCTGCAACGTGACCGGCGGCGAGTTCATCAACAACTGCAACTACGATCAGGCCGGCGTCATCTTGCAGCTCCTGTACGGTCCCCTTGCCGAGCGCAACGCCGGGAAGCCAGACGGCAAGCTGCTGACCTTCGACCAGGGCCGCTACACCACCCGGGATCCGGAAACCTACAACCTAGGCGACACGGGGTACCTCTACGTGCCCGATTCCTGCGCGAGGAGCGAAGCCTGCCGCGTCCACGTCGTTCTGCACGGTTGCGGGCAGGACGCCAGCACGGTGAGTGACACCTACGTTCGCCATGCAGGCTACAACGAGTGGGCAGATAACAACCGCATCATCGTTCTCTACCCGCAATCTCGGGCACTGCCGACGAACCCCAAAGCGTGCTGGGACTGGTGGGGATTCGAAGACCCTAGCAACGCCTACCTGACGCAACAGGGACAACAGATGGCGACGATCATGGCCATGGTAAGGCGGGTGACCGCCGACTTCCGGCCTGTACCGGAAGCCGTACCGGCCAGTGCGAGCATTCACATGGACGTGGTGATCGTGGACGTTTCGGACAGCGCGGCGGCTTTGGTCTGGAGGGCGGTACCGCGCGCCTCGGCGTACAAGGTCTACCGCCGAAATGCCGAGGATGCTCCGTTCGTTGAGGTTCACGAATCGGCCGGAACAAATTTCACCGACTCTGGCCTGTTAGCCGCGACCGACTACGCTTGGCAGATTAGCGCGGTCGTCGATGGCCACGAGGGAGAGCGTTCCTATACGGTAACGGCTCGGACTCGCGACACCACGCGCTAACGAACTACGCCGTGTGTATGCTGCCGGCCGTTCGACAGCAGCGCGTGAGAATTTTTTGCCTGGTCAGAAGAATTTGTGGGCGATGTCGGGTTCCGGCAGCTTACCAAGTGCGTGGTACAAGGCGATTTCCGTGACGTGGAAGGTGCGGAAACCGTACGATTTTCGCATGGTCAATTTGGCCTTGTTGTTCAGACCC
>DATFZA010000795.1:0-10196 GCA_035314765.1 Bryobacteraceae bacterium | reverse complement strand
GTATCCGGGCGGCGTGGAGGCAAATGTCGAAACGATCGTTGCTGCCTTCACTGTGCCGAAGCTCGGCAGAACTGCTAAAATGCCAACCATCAGGCGTCGCATACCGGTCCCCGCAAAGAATGTTTTCTTCGGCCAGAACCGAGTATACAGCAACTATATTTTGGCCGTCAACGGCCGGGCACAAAATTGGACTTCTCAGTACAGCGGGTACTTCTTGCTATATAGCAGGTGCTTTGCGAGCCTTTGCCGGGATTTCCGGTCATACTGAAGGGACACATGCGCTCATCAGAGAATAGAAACCATGCTGGCTCGCCGCGTGGTTCTCATCCTTTCGGTTTTTCTTCCTGTCGGCCTTTGCCAAGAACCGCGCTTTCTCGTTGAAGGCGTAGACAGCGCTTTCAGGTTCTCCGATTCGGAACTTGCCACGTTCCCGCAACGGACTATCAAGGTCCACGATAACGGAGCCGTCGTCAGGTTCCAAGGCGTTCTTCTGGCGGATGTACTCGGGAAGGTCCGAAGACCGGCTGGCGACGAAGCAGGGCCGCACTTCCTGATCACCGAAGGCAGCGATGGACATCAAGCGATGTTTTCGTGGGTTGAACTCGATCCATTGTTCAGGCGAAAGGCGGTCTACGTGGTCTCGAAGCGAGACGGGAAACCATTGTCCGGCGACGGGCCGTTTGAGTTAATCGTACCCGGAGAGAAGAGCAACGCCCGATGGGTGAGACAACTCCGCGGGCTGCGTATCGGGCCCGACACACACCCTTACAACTCCGAACAGGCACGTTGGATTGCCGCACATCTTCCCGAGCTGGAATCAATCAAAGTTGGAATGACAAGAGCCCAACTGTTGACGGTCTTCATGGAGGAAGGGGGGCTCTCGTCGCGAAGGTGGCACCACTATGTCTACAAAAAATGCGGATTCGTCAAAGTCGATGTGGAGTTCGACCCGGTTGGCGACCCAGACGCCCATGGCGAAAGTCCGGATGACCGGATCACGAAAATTTCGATGCCGTACCTGCAATTGACTATTGCGGACTAGTTTTGTGCGGAGTAGTGGCGTTCAATTCTCCGCTGCTAGCGTTCGGGGCCGACGGCTGGTTGCGCGTTTCGCACCAGCCAAGAAAACATCAGCGCCGCGGCGATCGCCAGCACGAGCGAGCCGGAGAACGCCCAGCGTTGAATGCCCTCCGTAGTGAGTTGATCGCCGATCCGATAGCGGGTCTGGTCCGGCAGCAGCCGGTTACCGAAGCCGACGGCGATGAGAATCGCCAGAAAAGCCAGCCGCAGGATTCCTTTGATCGTCCTCGCAGTCATGCGGCGCGCCAGGATGGCGCTAATGGCGATCACAACCGCCGAAAGAGTGAGGCCCAGCAGGAGCACCGCTACCAGAAAAGAGGTTTCGGGCATCAGAGCATGGCCATGCCACATTTTGAAATTGACGCTGATCAGGCCGGCGGCTAATACCATGAGGGCTATGCCCCAACCATAAGCGAGCAAGGTACCGCTGCGGCGTAGAATCTCGCTGCGTGGCGTTGGATTGCGGCCGGCAAAGGCTTCAGCGCTGGCGGGAGCGACAAAAAACACCGCCAACAAGGCATATGCGGCAATGATCACGGGATCCAGGAAATCCAGACCTTTGTACCAAGGGAGGCATATGCCGAAGATAGCTACGATTCCAAGGATGAGAAGTGCCTGTTTTGCCATGAAACCGCGATCCGCCTCCAGTATACCTGTCGGGACTACGAAACAATTTGAGAATGGTACGTTTTCTCTAGGTGGCATCAGTCACGCGCCTTACGGTCAAGTAGGGCAAATTGATCCAGAATCGCTTCTAATCCCTTGAAACGGCGTTACCGATAAACGGGTGTATGGTGAATCGGCGTATTGAGACCAGGATGCTGTGCGCGGACATAATCGACGTCCGCTGGAAAGACCAGAGCGGAAGATCGAGAAAGAGCGTCGGCAACCTCGAGGACATCTCCTTGTCCGGCGCCTGCGTCCAGACCGATCATCCCATCCCGTTGCAGACGCCGTTGCGCATCCGTTACCCCAAGGGTGAGCTGACGGGCGTGGTGCGGTACTGCGTGTATCGGGAGATCGGGTATTTCCTGGGGATTGAGTTTGCTGCCGGTTCCCGCTGGTCGGCTCGCGAGTTCCAGCCCCGGCACATGCTCGACCCGCGGCGGCTGGTTATCCGGACGATCAACCGGTTGAAGGACAAGACGCCAACCGTGCACTAACCGCTGACCTGCCTCGCTTAGCTTTTTCATCCTCCACCGGTAGGACACGCTAAGCAGGGACGATTTACTATGTCAGCAGCGTCAGCCCGATTGCTCGCATTCAGGGGCGGCTATACCTTCGGAGGAACGGCTTCGTTCATACCCGAACCTCGGTCGCGTGTTCAATGCAGACCGCGATCATCTATTTCGGCCGAAAACAACTTCCAACAATCCCTGCAACGAACGGGCCTAAGATGACCGCAGCGTTGACGGCCCAACTTACGCGGTAGTAGAGACGAAGCCGGCTTGATGGGTAGAGATTGGCGTGTGTCTTGAGCACATTTTTTATCCACATGAAACGCAACGAAGGGCGCCGCTCCAGAGGGATATTCCGCTCCACCTCGTCACTTATTGCGATGTGTAGCATAATCGCTGGCAGCCGAGTGACTAGGACGGCGGTGACCCAGAGAGCGAGAAGCATGCTCGATTGATCCTACCAGTGCGCCCCTCGATGGAGCGCCAACGGGGATCGCCCCACATCGCGACTTCGGGTTTGGTGGCCTCATCCGGGCTCGAACCGGAACACCCTTTCGAGTAACAGATCCTAAGTCTGGCGCGTCTGCCAATTCCGCCATGAGGCCGCGGAGGGTGGAGCGCCAGCATAACAAGTCAGGCCACGGCCATGCGCGGCAACTGGGGCCGCGTGGATCTTAATCTTGGCGCTAGGCTAGATCGCCGCACGCACGCGGTGTGGTGTCCACGGCCAGTCTTTCGCAACCGCCGACTTGCAGACCGGCGTGAGTGAGTTGACGGGCGTGATCCGGTACTGCGTGTTTCGCGAGGTCGGGTATTTTCTGGGAATTGAGTTCGCTGCCGGTTCCCGCTGGTCGGCTCGTGATTTCTAGCCCCGGCACATGCTCGACGCGCGACGGGGCTAGACGCTCAGGCGTGTCAAGGGTATGCAACCGCTCCCTGACGGTCGCGGCTCGGAAAACGTAACCCGAGCCGCGCCGCCAGCGCGACCAATTTACATGTCTGTCAGAGCCGCTACCAGCGCGCCTTTGGCGGAGGTGTGCAGGGGGTCGGCCGCCATCCGGATTTCCGAGATTGGCAACTGGAAGTCGCTCTCCTTGACGACGGCCTCAAACCGGTCGCGGAATCCTTCCGGCATGGCTGTCCCGCCGCTGAGAACGATCGGGATGGGCTTACCCATCTTGGGCATGTTGCGGGTGCCGGCGATCGCCTGTTTCATCCCGGTCACCAGGCCGTGGATCATTTCGTCGTAGTAAACGCTCAACACCTGGTGCAGTTTGCCCGGCGAGAAGCCATTGAAGTGGAAGCTTTCTTCCTTCTCCAAACGGATGCGGTTGATCCGCTCTCCGGTCACCGAAGCGGCGCTGGTATCGATATAGTCGCCGGCCCGGGGAATGGAGAAGCTCATCACCGGGACAGACAGATATGCCAGGCACACGTTGCACAAGCCGCCGCCGCAACTGATGCCGATACCGGTGTAACTGGATTGATCCATCTCGGCGTAGACGACCGACAGTCCTTCATTGATGCTTTTCACCTCGTAACCCATGTCCGACAGGACTTGACGCAACGTGGTTTCGTGGTACGTGAGATTGTCCTCGTGACCGAGCGGCGCGGCAGGCACGGTAAAGCACAGCTTTTGACGGGTCTTGGCCTGGTCCAACATGGCGCCGATGATCTTGCGCACCATATCGAGGCTGCCGGGTTCAGCAGGATTGAGCACGCCTTTGGTCATGGTGCGGCGCGTCTCGACGTTCAATAAGTCGGCAAACCGGTCCGATTCGTTACCGTGCACGATGATCTCGGGGCCCGTCACCGTGTGGGGCACTTTCTGTTTCTTCAACACGCCTTCGGTCATCTTCGAGTAGGGGACGGTGACAAAGGCGTTTAATTGCGTTTCATACTGGATCTCTTCGCCCGCGCGCTGCGCCAGACAGATGCGGCTGGTGCCGATGTCGAGGCCCAACGGAGAGATGGAGTCGCTAGTTTTCATTGCTTTTCTCCTTTTCGGCGGAATTTCCACGGACCGCCCTCAAAATTTTGCTATATTTCTCTTGCAGAATTTTTCTATATTCCGCTTGCGACAGGCCTTGATTCATGGCCTGCAAACGCATCTGCTCTTCAGCCAGGATCAGGCCCTGCCAATAGCGGGACCCGGTGGCCTGAACAAGCGTGGAATCGTAAGTGAAACCGAAGGTGTCGATGGCCGCGGGCGGTTCCAGGTAGTTGTCGCCCAGGCCAAGTTCGTTAAACGGAAAATTACCGGCCCAATCGGTGTGAAATCCCAACAATTTGTTGTCCGGATTGACCGACACCTGCGCGTGGGTGACACAATCGCTGGCTGGAATCTGATACTTGCCGCGCAACATTTCCGTTAAGACTCGCGCCGAATGAATCTGCGCGGCGGTGGCGGTCGGCATCTCCTGGTCCGGGCGGGTGTGAGTCTCTATGGCGATGCTCAAAAAGCTATTGTTCAGGTTCACAAACACCGCCCGCTCGTCACCCCAAACGGAGAAGCCGGCATGGTAGGCCACGTCGGACTCCTTCACCAGCCGGTACACCTGCCCGAATTTGTCGATCATAAAGTGATAGGACCGCGCTTTCCGGACCAGACCGAGCACATCCACGTCCACCCGCTGGATCGCCTTGGTCGCCGACTGCTCAAACGGAAGCTGCAGGCTTTCGGTGGTATGGTACACAATGCCGGACGGCTGCGTCCGCCATTCCATGGGCGACTCTTTGGCGTCCCTGCGGGCAAATGCCGGGTAGGATTTTCGCGGCTCGTTGTCCACCGCGTATTTGTTCTCAACGCGCAAGCCGTTGCTGTAAACATCGGAATCCTGCTTGGTCTCGACCAGCCACACTTTGGGCATCAGATGGACGCCACCCTGCGCCGACAGGCGCTCCGGCAGACTTGCAGCGGCAGTGGACGCAGGCTGCCGCGCCAGCGTGAATGCGCAGATGGTAATCATGGCAAACAATACCCCGCCGCTGACCCATTGCCAGCGGCGCGGCGTCTTCAGCGAGGCTTCCACCGTCATGCTGCTGGTGGCGGCCTGACGCAGAAACCTGAGCTTTTCCAGCGGATCCTCAATCCTTTGAGACCGCCACTCGATCAACTTGTTTAGAGGCGCAACCATCCTACTCCTGTATTGGAGTAGAGAACTGAGGTCATTTTTCTCTTCCCAGGTATTCATCGGATGCCGGTACTATAACCTTAATAGCTCTGGGGCCAAAGTTCTAAGAATTTCCGTTCGTTGGGTAGTCTACCACGTTGCAGCGGAGTCCCGGGTGAGTCTAGTCGCCGGCTTCCCGGAATCGAACATACCTACGACGCAGTGGTTCAGGCATCCGACTGCTAAACCAACCACTTAGCCATTGGCGTCTCACGTGCAACATCAGGCGTGAGGTTTATGCGCTCCATTCTCCAGGACTTGCACTACGCCTGCCGGACGTTTCGCCGGCAACCCGGCTTCTCGACCGTCGCGGTGGCGTCCATCGCGCTGGCGATCTCCGTGAACGCCACCGTGTTCTCCTGGATCGATCGGGTATTGCTGCATCCGTTACCCGGCGTCGAGCAGTCCTCGCGGATTGTGGCGATCAGTACGCTGGCGCCTAATGGCGATCTGCTCGATTCCTCCTGGCCGGATATGCGCGATTTGGCTCTGGAATCGAAGAGCCTCTCCGGTTTGACCGTTTTCAAACGGCGGCCGTTGTACCTGGGCGAGCCTGGCGCCCAACAACGTGTTTGGTCGGAAATGGTTTGGGGCAATTACTTCGACGTGCTGGGAGTCAAGCCGATTCTGGGCCGAACGTTTTCTGCAGAGGAGCAAGCAGACCGGCCGGGTGGCGCGCCGGTTGTCGTCATCGGCGAATCTCTTTGGCGGAGTCAATTTCACGCCGATCCGGCCATCATCGGCCAGCCCATGAAATTGAACCGGCACGATCTTACCGTGATCGGAGTGGTTCCCGCCAGCTTTGAGGGCACGGTCCCCGGCCTGCATTTCGATGTTTACGTTCCCATAACCATGCTCGCCACGCTGACGGGTTCCTCCAATTGGCTCGATGAGCGTGACGCGCGCCCGCTGGCCGCCTACGGCCGCCTGAAGCCAGGAGTGAGCCTGGCGCAGTTGAACGCCGAGTTGCGCACACAAGGACAACGGCTGGCGGCGGCTTTCGCGGACTCCAATCGAGCGCTGAGTTTCACCGCCCAAACCATCGCCGATTCGCCCGATGGCGTGCAA
Source organism: Bryobacteraceae bacterium (assembly GCA_035314765.1). GTDB lineage: Bacteria > Acidobacteriota > Terriglobia > Bryobacterales > Bryobacteraceae > DATFZA01. The sequence goes on along the minus strand of DATFZA010000795.1, from coordinate 3,697 downwards.
AGGATTTTTCGGACGCTGCTCAAAGTGCTACTGGGCATCGGCCTGGGAGTGATGTTGATTGTGTGCGCCAACGTGGGCAATTTGCTGCTGGCCCGGGCGGCGGGGAGGCAACGGGAATTTAGCATCCGGCTCAGCTTGGGCGCCAGCCGGACCAATCTGCTGCGGCAACTGCTGGTGGAAGCGTCGCTGCTGGCCCTGGTTGGCGCCGCGCTCGGACTGCTAGCTTCCAGTTGGATGACCAGCGCCATTCGATTGCTGGTGCCCGCGACCGATTTGCCGTTCGGCCGGCTGGACAGCGGGGTCAGTTGGGAAGGCGCGCTGTTTACGGCTGCGTTGAGCTGTTTGACGGCGCTGCTGTGTAGTCTGGCGCCGGGGATTCCGCTCATGCGCGGGGACCTGGGGGGCGGCTTGCGAGAGCGCGGCGCATCCTCCAGCATGCTCGCCGGGGGAATCCGTAGTGGACTGGTAGTCGCTGAAGTGGCGTTGGCGTCGCTGGCGCTCATCGGGACTGGTCTGCTGGTGAAGAGCTTTCAAAACGCCAAGTCAGCCGATCCCGGATTCGAACCGCGCGGGGTGCTGCTGGCGGGCCTGGACCTGAGCCTGACCGGCTACTCCCGGGACCAAGGCGCGTCGGTGCTGCGCAGGCTGCGCGACCGCCTGGCCGTAACTCCCGGGGTGAAAAATGCCGCGATTGCGGAAGATATTCCGCTCGGGTTCAGCGGAGGTTCCTGGGAGCAAATTGAAGTGGCTGGATATCAGCCGCCGCCCGGCGAAAATATGAAATTGTGGCGCGATATCGTTTCGCCGGGCTACTTCGCGACCATGCAGATTCCGTTGCTGGAAGGCCGCGATTTCACCGAGCGCGACGACCGCGGCACCGCCAACGTAGCGATCGTCAACCAGACGTTTGTGAAGCGCTTCTTGGGCTCGCGCCCGCCCATCGGACACAAGCTGAACGCATGGGGCCACGAAACGACGATTGTTGGCGTGGTGAAAGACAGCAAGTATCGGCAACTGTCGGAGCAACCGCTGCCGTATTTCTACGTCCCCATCGCCCAGCATCTCCGTCCCGACATGGGCTTTGGTATCGCGGTTCGCACCGAGGGCCGGCCAGAGTCCTTTGACAACGCTTTGCGCCAGGCGATTCTGTCGGTCGACCCCAACCTTTCGGTCAGCGTGACGGCCACGCTGCTGGATTTTATGAGCGCAACTTACTTTGCCCAGAAAGTCGGCGCCAGCGTGCTGTCGGTGCTGGGGTTTCTTTCGGTCCTGCTGGCCATGCTGGGGCTTTATGGAGTGATCGCGTACTCCGTCGGCCGCCGCACCCAGGAAATCGGGATCCGCATGGCCATCGGCGCGCAACCGCGTCAGGTGACCGGACTGATCCTGCGGGAAGGGTTGCAGCTATCCGTGGCCGGCGCCGCTGTGGGAAGCTTTTTGGCGCTGCTTTTGACCCGGTTGGATGGAGGGTTGCTATACGGCGTGAATGGACGCGATCCGATGACTTTCGGCGCTGCGGCGCTGGCCCTGCTGGCCTGCGCAGCGTTGGCGGCGTGGGTGCCGGCACATCGCGCTTCGCGCATCGATCCGTTGACGGCGCTGCGCTGGGAATGAGGGGCGGTGCCCGCGCTCTCGTTAGCGGCAATCCCCTCATGACGTTCGTTGCTAGACGGTCGCGGCTGCAACCGAATGGCCGAATGGCTGGGTGGGAATACGCGGGAATCCCCGGCAATCCCCTCACTCACGTTCGGGGCTAAACTGCCTGCATGGGCTGTGCTCGCCGGGCGCTAGGGGACACCGCTGCAGTAGTTTGAAGCGAGGGAGTTCGGACTCGAGGCCGCAGTGTCCCCGTTCGCTCTGCGAGTCGTTCCGCTTCAGGACCGACTTGGGGGTCGGTCGCCGACCAGGGGTCGGCCCTACAATCCTGCTTTACATTAGGGGGAATAAGCTACCCCGCTGCCGCGGCACTCTCGGAGACGAGGCTGGGGGTCAAATCCGGATTGCGTTCAGCGATCACGTCTTCCATATGGCGCTGCAGGGCCGGCTTGGTGTCGGGATGGGTCAGGATATACAGTTGCTCTTCCCGAATGGCGCCGAGCACGCGTTCCGCCACGGCGGACGGCGCCATACCGGTTGCCAATAAACCGCGGAGCATGAGCCGGAACGCCTCCGCGGCATCCGAGTCGCTTTCTGTGCCCGGCAAATCGGGCGGCCGGTTGCGGCTGGAATCGGCGATGTTGGTCTGCACGAAACTGGGGCAGAGTACCGAGACTTTGACCGGGCTGCCGATCGCGGCCAACTCCGCGTGGAGCGTTTCCGAGATGGCGACGACGGCGTGTTTGCTGGCGCAATAGACGCCGAGTCTCGGCGCCGATGTCAACCCGGCCATGGACGCGGTATTGACGACATGCCCCGGCTCCCCTTGACGAAGCAGAATGGGGACGAAGGAGCGAATGCCGTGAATCACGCCCCACAGATTGACGCCCAGAACCCATTGCCAATCGGCCAGCGTGTTTTCCCAAACGGGCACCGGCGGGTTGCCGACGCCGGCGTTGTTGCACACGATATGAACAGCGCCGAAGGTTTTGAGCGTCTTTTGCGCCAGCGCCTCCACGCTCTCGGGCTTGGACACGTCCGTGACCACCGCAATGATGTGCTTGCCGGTCTGGCTTAGACGGGCCGCCGCTGCCGTCAGTGCGTCCCGCTCAATGTCGGCGAGAACGACGCGCATGCCCTCTTGCGCGAAACGCTCCGCCATGGCGAATCCGATGCCGCTGGCTGCTCCGGTCACAACCGCAACCTTGTCCTGGAAATTGCGCATGCGCCAATTGTATCTGGTTACACCCCCGGAAAAGGCCCTAGTTACCCGGCGGGAATACTTCAGTACTCTGTGCTCCAGCGCGGCGGCGTCCGATTGAACGACTGAGCTCAATGCAGGCGATTACCGTTGTCGGATTGGCGTTGTTCGTCTTCGTGCTATATCAGCGCGCTCGTAAGGCGCGCACGCAACCGCGGCGCAGCTTGTTGCAGCGGTTTGGCACGGTGCATGTGCTTTTGGCAGCCGCGCTGGCCTGGCTTTTCATCAGCACACAGTTGCAGCATTTGAATCGGGCGCTGGGCGGGGAGCAGCCGGTTCCGGCGTCGAAGTGGGAACGGGTGATTGAATGGATTTCAGATTGGTGGAAATGACGATGCTTCGCTGGTTTTTCCCGATAATGCTCTTCGCCGGGTCGCTGTCGGCGCAGATTCAGGTTCGTTGGAGATGCGACCCAAAAGACGGGAAGTTCACTACGACGCTGTGTGCTAATTGCAAGAAATTCTATTGCTGGGACGGGGAGATATTCAGCGAAGAGGATGGCTATACGCCCCCGCCGCCCGAGGTTCTCGCGTACTGGGAAGAGGTGCACCGCAGGTCCCAACAGATCAGGGCGGACCTCGAGCGCCGCACGCAGGAACTCCGGGACGCGGTAAAAAATGGCCAACAACAGTCCCAGCGCATGAACCAGGAAAGAATGCAGGCGCACCAGCAATTCATGGACAATTTGAACCGCCGGATGGCGGGGTCCCGTTCCGGAATGCCCACAATGCCCAGCTCGCCGCGCGCCGGTAGCAACGTACTTCGGGCCGCTCCTACAAATGTTTTCGTGGAGCCGGCCGGGCCGGCAACCGCCGCGATGGAACTGGTTCCCTGCCCCCG
>DATFZA010000794.1:0-3286 GCA_035314765.1 Bryobacteraceae bacterium | reverse complement strand
GGAAGCCCAGCGACGAATGCGTGTGATAGGCGAATTTGATGCCGTTGGTCTCCATCAAGCGTTTGCCTTCGTCATTGCAGAGCGCAGCGATCTTGCGGATCAGCGTTTCGTCGTTTGTGAGGGGACCGTACGGGCCGGTGTAAATGCCGCCGATAGCCTGCATGAACTTGCCGATGAGGCGGTTTTCCTCCGCGATCGTATCGTACTTGGTGGTGTCGAGCAACGAGTAGGACTCATTCAAGCCCACCAACCTGAGTTGCAGTTTGTCCATCCGGTCTTTGAATTCGCCGGTTTTGTTGATGTAGGCCTGAGCCAGTTTCAGCTGGGAATTGTCGACTTCGATGTTGTGAAAGCCGACCTTGGACGCAGCTTCCATGGTGTGCCAGAAGCCATCGATATTGATTCCCAGAGATCCGGGCGCCATGCCCGCTAAAAACTTTTGTGGTTTCGTCGACGCTGCCTGGGCCACCGACGAGGGGTTGGCCGTACCGAGCAATCCCACGGCGGATAGCGCGCCGGCCGATTTCAAAAACGATCTTCGATTCACTTGCATATTTCCTCCAGAACTGCGTGGTTCCTCGGTTCGAAGCTGCTCTTATTTCAATTGGCGGTCGTAGTTTTCCTTCTGAATTCTCGGTGTCACATCGTCGTTCTTGACTTCTCGAACTACTTTCGCCAGGGCTTGAATGCTGTGTTCCACCAGAAACTTGCCTTCTTCGGCGGATGCGGCCGAGCCGACGCCCGCGTAGTGATTCGGGAAGCGCGCGTACCAACTGGTGGACGTCCAAATATTGGGCATGTCGGCGAGACGCTTCTGGTCGCTTCCGTCCTGATCGCCGGCGCGCTCCATCTTTACGAGATCCGGGCGGATCGCCAGCATGCTGGATGTCTCCCGCTCGCCGGCGTGTTCATCGCCCTGCATGGGAGTCTTCCGCATCTTCAAGTACGTCTGCAAAAACTCCTGATCGGGAGCGGGATCGTAGTAATACACAACGTAGTCACGTCGACGATCGAGCTGGGTCTGCATGAAAAATCGTAACCAGTGAGGGTTTCCGCCGTGCGTGCTGTACACCAGAATCTTCTTGAAACCGTTGCGTGCGATTTCGTCCAGCGTGGCTTGCAATAACTCGGAAATCAACGCGGGCGGGAGGGCAAATGTACCTTCACCGTACTTGGCTTCGTAAATCTGGCCGTAGAAATATTCTGGAAAGACCACCACGTATTCACGTTTCGCCGTCTCGCGCGAGATGTAGGTGGCATGAAACAGGTCGGAGCCGACGGGCACGTGCGGGCCGTGTTTTTCCAGTATGCCGATCGGCAGCAGACAGGTGCCGTGAGAGAGCTCGATCGCTTTCTTCCAGTCAGACGCAACCAACTCGTCCCAGCGTACCGGGAGTTCCTGAGCCGTCAGCGCCCAGGCCGCCGCCGACACCAAAAGCAAACGAGAGAACATTGCGATCCTCCACTATCTCCGGTTACGCCCGCGCCAAGCGAATCAAGGTATCCGGGTCGGAAAATACTTTTTCGAACGCGTCGCCATAGAAATGCATCAGCTCGGCGTCCTGTCCGGCGAGTGGCGCCGATTGGGAACCGATCACCACCGAGTTGTCCAACAAATGCGTGGTCTCCGGGTAGCTTTCGTCGCGGTAACGGACTTCGGATTTTTGACAAGACCACGGGCAGCCTTTGCCATAGCCGGTCTGCTGTTGAAAGAGTACCTGCGACGGCACCGGCGTCACCTGCCACAACACGGTTTCGACGCCTTCCTGCCGCAGCGACTGCACGAGAGCGTTGCGAAATCGCTTGGGATCGAGCTTCGCGTCGAGACGTTCCGGATGCAACCGGACGCGGTATTTGTGAAACACGCTGGTGCGGTCCGAGGGAACCGACGGCGGCGTCACCAGATCCATTCCCGCAAGACGCGCCGTGAGGTAGGCCGCATTTTGCCTGGCATTCGCGTTGTAGCCGTCCAAGCGCGCCAATTGGCAGCGCCCCAGCGCCGCGGTGAGAGACGTCATGCGGTACATCCAACCCATCATCACCGCGTTGTAGTCCCGCAAATCGTCCAACGGATGTAACGGATCGAGACCGGCCGTCGTAGTTTCCGCCGCTTCTTCGCCGAATTGGCGCACACAATTGGCGCGCTCGTGGAACGCGTCACTATTTGTGACGAAGAGACCGCCTTCTCCAGCCGACAGGTTTTTACTGCTCTGCACGCTGAACGCGCCCATGTCGCCGATTGCGCCAACTTTCCGGCCTTTGTACGTGGCGCCGTGCGATTGCGCCGCGTCTTCAATCACGATCAGATTGTGTTTCCGTGCGATGGCGAGAATTTCGTCCATGTCCGCGGGCAAGCCGTGAATGTGAACCGGCATAATGGCGCGCGTGCGAGACGTGATTTTGCGCTCGATCTCGGCCGGGCTGAGGTTGAACGTGACGGGATCGATGTCGGCGAAGACCGGAATCGCGTTGTGATGCAGCACCGCCAGAGCGGACGCCAGAAAAGTGAAGGCCGAAGTGATTACCTCGTCCCCGGGGCCGATTTCCGCCGCCGCGACAGCCATGTGCAACGCGGCAGTTCCGCTGTTACTGCTGAGACAGTGCTTGGCGTCCGTAAACAGCGCGAACTCGCGCTCCAGCTCCTTGATCTCGGGAGCGTGCGCACCGGAGAGGATGCGAGAGTCCAAGACACGGAGAACAGCCGAGCGCTCGGCATCGGTGATCTGAGGCCACCACCGCGTGCGCCCCTCGGGGACCACGCGAGAACCTCCGTTAATGGCTAACGCATTGGGCATTTTTGATCCGAACGGAGAAGTTTTCGCACACGCGTGCATATATGAAAACACAAGGTGTCCGTGTTGTCAAGCTAATCCAGAACCGCGGCCGGCCGCCGCTTCAAACTGCCCCGTGCCGCGCCGTAACCGAGCCCCGCCAAAAGCCACAATCCTCCCACGGTTTTTGCCGTCGGGCTCAGGCTGAGCCAGATGTAGAAGCAAACCAGAAACCCCGCTATGGGAGGTCCCGCGTTTCTCCAACTCCACCGAGATCCAATTCCTCCTTGAACCAGCGCCGATGCGTTCACCCCCATGAACGCAATGAATGCTCCGAAATTGAGAAGCTCGACGCTCAGTTCATAGCTCAGAAGCAACGAGGCCGCGAGAGCTAGAACCCCGCTGAATAAAACGTTGTTGCGAGGAACGCCGCGGCTGGACAACCTACCGAAGAAGCGCTTGGGGATCACGTCGTCCCGGCCCATCCCAAACAAGAGCCGCGCCGCTCCAAGCTG
>DATFZA010000793.1:0-3730 GCA_035314765.1 Bryobacteraceae bacterium | reverse complement strand
TTGGCGTTGTACGGACGCTCGGTCTCGCCCAGCGCCTTGGTTTCGAACTCCTGGAAGGCTGAGGCAGCCTCGTCCTTCCGGCCGGCGCCCTCCAGCGCTTCGGCAAGATCGTATAGGTTCCCTGCGCTATGGACTGCCTTGTAGCGCTTTTCGAGCAGGGCGACAGCTTCGGTGTAGTTGCCTTCCATCATGCGTAGCTTCGCCAGACCAGCGATCGCAAGCTGGGATGCCGGATTCGTTTTGCGGGCCTCTTCGAAAAGCGCTCCCGCGCGCTTCTTGTCGCCGGTAAGCTTACCCGCTTGCGTGAGAAGCCAAGCGCGTTCTTCGGCATCGCTCAGAGCGGTTCGCCGGCGAGCTTCGTCGTAGAATTCAATCGCCCCTTCGGCATCTCCATACGCTTCCCGCAGGCGAGCCGCTTCGGTAAATCCCAGCGCGCTACCCGGCCGCAGGTCAAGGACCCATTGCGCGTCCCGAACTGCTTCCTGGTAATTGCCGATAGCGGCGTGGATTTGCGCCAGTAAACCCCACAGCGCGATGTCGTCCGGAATCTTCTTGTTCAATTCGGCCGCTAACTTCAGCGCCGCATCGAATTCATTTCTGCCCAGCAGGATAGTAACTTCGAGCTTCTTTGCATCGTAGTTGCCCGGCGCAAGTTTCAAAGCACTTTCCACCTCGGCTTCCGCTTGGCCGTAATAAGCTATGTCTTCGCTGTCGCGCGCCTTCCGGCAAAGCTCGGCGGCGAGATTGAGGTGAGAGTCCGCCGACCCCGGATTGCTCCGGAGCGCCTTTTGGGCGTCGGCTATTCTTTGGTCTGCTGGATCCACCTCGGCCGGGTTTTCCGCCGCGGCGAGAAAGCCGGACGCCGCGAACGCCAGAAATAATATTGTATTGAGCCGCATGATAGTTTCACGTGAAATGGCGGGCCATCCGAACGGACTTCGAACGAATGGCCCAGCCGTTGACTTAGTTAATCGGACAGGCCGCGCCGGCATTCATGGTGCAGCCAGCTTCACCTGGATCGATGTGCCGCCGGTTGCGTCCGCTCTGTGCAAACGCAACGTAGGGGAAGGTTTCCTGATATGGCATGTCGTTGGTGTTGACTCCATCGCCGAGACGGGGAACCTGCGCGCCGGTGAAGGTCTGACCGGTGCCGTCTTTGCAGGTAGCGGTCGCGCCACAGAGTATTCCAGCCACCGCGCGCAACGAAATATCTGTAACGTCATCCGAGACCCGGCGTCCGTTCGGGTATCCTGCGTTGTCGCCGGCCAGGACTCCCAACCGTCTGCGGCTGGCCAGCGGAGCCGGTGGTACGCCGGTATTCAAGCGCAGCAGGTCGGCGATGGGCCCAGCGGGAGTTCCAGGCGCGGCGATCGGCGGCTGATACTGGACCAGAGGCAGGAGATCCAGCCGTGGAGGCGCCGGTATATCGATTCCGAACACTGCGTTGAGAATCCTCGCCAATAGCGGATCGAGGTCGAAGGCCGCGAATTGCGCATCGTCCACCGGCCGGCTCATGCTCCAGAAGTCCTTCATGCCGGTGCCGATGATCAGTTCGTTGATGAGCGGATTCGCCATTCGCTGCACCTGAGAGAACGAGCCCGAGGACTCACCGGGCAACGGAGCGCGAAGAACGGTGATCCGCGGGCGGGAAGTGGTTGCCCAAGCTCCAATGGTGGCGGCTGGGTTGGTGGCTGGCTCCACAGTGCCGGTAGAAGTGAGCAAGGCGATGGGCACTTCGATAGCGATGGTGTTGACGTTGTAACCCGACACCGTGTCGGACGCCAGGTTGGTGTGATCGTCTGCGTCCGCGGCCGCCGATAACACACCGCCGCCAGCGGCTGCCCGGTAATTTATGGAGTCGAAAGTGGCCCCGAGATCGATGTAGAAGGGATCGTCCACGGTACCGGCGAATACTCGAATGCCGTTACCCAGGCTGTAAATCCCCTGCTCGGCCAGCGCCGGATAATTCGGCATGGTGCGTGGTCCAATATTGGTCGGAACGGCAAACAGCGGATTGCCGGTGGAGTTGGTGAGCACGGTACGCACGCCATTCTTCACCATGGTCACGGTGTAAGTCTGGCGCAAGCTCAGGCCCTGTGAACCCGGGCCGTCAAGCGCGGTGATGGCGGGCGGAACAATCGGCGTTCCAGGTCCCAACGGCGCCGGAGCATTAGCCGGAGCGTTGATGCCGTTGCCAGCCCCCGCGAACCCAACGACCAGGTTTGGAACCCGGATCTCGGTTTGAAATTGAACTTGGAACTGAACCGCCGGCAGGGCGGTGTGGTTGTTGTCGATCAGAATGCTGTAAAGAACGTTGGGATCGAATGGGAAGTAATTCGGTCCGTTACCCGGTTCCAGCAGCGGGTCCACGTTCAAGAGAAATGTCACCTTTGTCGGGTCGTCGTAGCTGACAAAAGCGAAAAAGTCGGTTATGTCGGCTTTATGGTCCAGCGCGGTGATCGGCGCCTCTCGATGGCTGGCGGCGAACATCGACGCAGGAATTATCATGCAGGCGGCCATCGCCGCGGATACTAAACGTTTTGGATCGATCATTGCTATTTCTCCTTCTCTCTTACAAAAATTTTGTTAATCGTTTTCGGAAGCATCGCCAGGAACAGACCCGCTGCAATGAACAGGTACGTAGCTGGTTCTGGCACAGTGGTAAAGGTATCCGTGATCGTGCCTCCCCTCGCCGTGTTGCCTGCTCCGGCGCCACCGCTGTCGAGAGTGAAATCGTCCGTCACGTTGAGTAAGGACGCCCGCGCAAAGGAGACGGAACTGTTCCCGTCGCCCAGAAGAAGCAGGTCTCCCGTATTGCCACTCGAGCAGTTGTTCACTCCCGTGGAATCGAAGGAACCACCTAGACAGTAGTTCTGAATGTCCGTCACCGCGCCGTTACCTGCCGAAGCGGTTCCGGCCAAAGTGATAGAGTCTGACCCGTACTGGTTTCCCGAGATGCTGTAGTCGATCAGCGCCTCGAGTAACATTCCGTCGCTGGCCGTCGCGGATGTCGTGAACGTCAACGTCGGGGATGTTGTGCCTCCGGACGGCGTAATGTTGATATTTCCTAGCGCAATGGGCGTCGCACCCGAAATTCCGCTGGGCGTATTAAAGTCAAACACGGTATTCGTGCCGATGGTGCAGCCACCCGCTCCGAGGGCTTCGTACGTGGCGAGGGTTCCCGCCGCGCAGACTTGGGCTGCAGATGCCAGTTGGGCAATACCAAATATTGCCGCGAAACAAATGGCAATGTGCTTCACGTAACCTCCATCTTGCCTGGCGAGATCGCCGTGGCAATTCAAAAGATGAGGCGCCGGTTTAGAACTGCCGCCGGCGCGCCTGTATCAGCATTACGCCGCGCAGCCCGAGAGCGGATTCAAAACCTTCCCGGCAATGTGAGAATTTACACATTGTTCACAACGCAACGTTCACAACGCACACCAGGAGGCCCTGAGGCTGGCTTACGATTTAGCAGCGGTCACACTTAGTTGGACTAGAAGTCCTGGACCCGCGCCACGTTTGTCGCCCGCAGTCGGCTCGATCGGCTTGGCGCACGCAACTGGAGAGGCCCGGCTGTCGAAAGCGCGTTCGTGGTCTCGATCGGACATGTTAGGATAGCGATGAAAAGGTGCCGGAATCCCTCCAGTTGAATCAGCAACAAGACGATAATCCGCGCCATCACAAGGAGATTTGAAGTTGCCGACGAAAGATAACGTCCGCATTGCGCCCG
>DATFZA010000792.1:0-4435 GCA_035314765.1 Bryobacteraceae bacterium | reverse complement strand
ACGCATTTCCATGGCGGCCTTTGGGGAGATTGAGCAAGACGTGTCGCTGTATCGCTTGGAGCAAGCCCTGACCGGGCGGCTGGAACGGGACGATGTCCGGCAGGCGCCGTCTGCTTCTAGTCCAACAACGATAGAGGCGCCGGGGATCGAGCCTGGCTCGCCCGTGCGCGACACCGGCCTGAACCGCTCATGAGGCGTGCATAATGCAATTTCTCAAGAGCATTTTCACGAGAAATCTCGGTTGGAAGTTACTTTCTCTGTCATTAGCGTTCGTTTTGTGGATTGTGGTGGCGCGCGAGCCGGAGTTGGCGACTTCAGTCAGCATTCCCATCGAGTTCAAGAATCTGCCGGAAGACCTGGATATCAGCTCCTCGGTCCCCGACCGCATTCATGTTGAGATTCGCGGACCATCGGGCAGACTATCACGCGATTATCTGGCCGACATGGCGCTGGTTTTGGATTTGCACGATGCCGGGCCGGGGGAGCGAACCTTCACCATTCGCGACTCTGGCCCGGCGGCGATAGTGAAACTGCCGGTGGGAGTGGCGTTTTACCGGGCAGTCCCGTCTCAGCTCACGTTGCGTTTCGACCGTCTGCTGACGCGAGACATTCCGGTTGCCCCGCGCTACGCCACGTCTCCGCCTGATGGCTATTCGGTCAGCACGCTTTCTATCAGTCCAGCGAAGCTGAGATTGCGCGGGCCCGAAGACCATATCCAGCGGATCAAGGAAGTGCTCACCGATCCGATCGATTTGAGTGGAGTGGTTGGGCAGATGGATTTTCAGGTTCATGTGAACATTGGCGATCCGCAAGTGCGCTTAGAGACTCCCGGGGGCGTGACGGTACATGTGAATGTTACCCGCCGGGCGCCGGAATAATGGCCGGACTGCCGATGGACACATAAAGGACATCAGATCGAAATGGCTAGGAAACTATTTGGCACAGATGGAATCCGCGGCGTGGCGGGCGAGTTTCCGCTGGACCCGCGGACGGCCCATGCGGTGGGAGCGGCGCTCGGAATTCGGATCCGCGACGGGGCGGGGAATTCAGAGGTGGTTATGGGGACACCACCACAGGTGGTTATGGGGACACCACTGCAGGTGGTTCTTGGAACGGACACGCGCGAGTCCGGCCCCTGGCTGGCTGCCAATCTCGCCGCTGGACTCCGATCCCAGGGCGTCGGCGTCCGATTCGCCGGAGTGACGGCCACGCCCGGCGTGGCTTATCTGGCCAAGACGGGCAATTTTTCGGCCGGCGTAATGATCTCGGCCTCACACAATCCTTACCAGGATAATGGGATCAAAATTCTCGGTCATTCCGGATATAAGCTGCCGGACATTGAAGAAGAGCAACTGGAGACGGAGATTTTCCGGTTGCTTGAGAGCGGGCTTCAGCCACAGACTGAGACTCTCGCGGTCGATGAAGGACTGGACCAAGCTTACGTAGAGCATTTGGCCGCCACGCTGCCAAACGGTGTTACGGGCTTGCGGATGGTCGCCGATTGCGCCAACGGATCGGTTAGCAACCTGGCGCCGGCGCTGCTCTCGCGGCTCGGCGCGAAGGTCAGCGCAATTGGCGCTTCGCCCGACGGACGCAATATCAATCTGAATTGCGGTTCGCTGCATCTGGAGAAACTCCAGGAGACGGTGCTGAAGGAAGCGGCCGATCTTGGGGTTGCCTACGACGGCGACGCCGACCGGGCCCTGCTGGTCTCCCATTCCGGGCGGGTGGTGGATGGCGACGCCATTTTATATATCGTGGCCAAGTTTTTGAAGGATCGGGGACGGCTGCCCGTTCCGGTGGTGGTGGCGACGGTGATGTCGAATCTCGGGTTGGAGCAAGCCTTGGGGCGGCGGGGAATTCAGATGGTTCGCACGCCGGTCGGGGACAAGTATGTTCTGGAGGAGATGCTGAAGCTGAACGCGAGTGTGGGTGGGGAGCAGTCGGGACACGTGATCTTCCGCGACTACGCTACTACCGGAGATGGGATGCTGACCACCCTCCGCGTGCTGGAAGTGATGCTAGAGACAGGGCTTAACCTGGACGATCTCGTTCAGGACTTGCATATATTTCCACAGCTACTAGTGAACATTAGAGTTACGTCCAGAAAACCGATTGAAGACATGCCGTCGGTAGTGAGCGGCATTCAGGCGGCGGAACACGCGTTTGGAGCCGAGGGGCGGGTGCTGGTTCGTTTTTCCGGCACGGAGCCGCTGGCGAGGGTGATGGTGGAAGGGCGCGATCAGCAGCGCGTCCAATTTTTTGCCACAGACATCGCCGCGCGCATCAAGAGCGAGCTTGGTGCCGATTCCAGTGTCACTTGATGCGGAAGCGTCTATATTATTGCGATCATTATACGATTCCACTCCCTACCGGGCACCGGTTCCCCACGGCGAAATACCGTCGGCTGCGCGACATTCTAGCCACCGACTGCGCTTTTGAGTTCGAGAATTCGCCGCTAGCGAGCCAGAGTGACATTGAGCTGGCGCACGACCCCGAGTATGTCCGTCGTTTTCTGGATGGCTCCTTAACGCCAGTGGTATTGCGGCGGATTGGTTTCCCTTGGTCGGAAGGACTGGTGAAGCGGACTTTGGCATCGGTGGGAGGAACGCTGAGCGCGACGGAGGAAGCGTTTCGAACCGGCTGGGGCGGGAACTTGGCCGGAGGCACGCATCATGCGTTTCGGAATGAAGGCTCAGGATACTGTGTTTTCAATGATCTAGCGATTGCCGTTCGAGTCTTGCAGGCAGCCGGGAAAATTTACCGCGCGGCGATTATCGATCTCGACGTCCATCAGGGCGATGGGACCGCGGAGATATTTGGGGACGATCCGCACGTACTCACGATTTCGCTGCATTGCCGAAGTAACTTTCCGTTCCGCAAACAACGGAGCCAGATCGATGTCGAACTTGCGGATGGAACGGGTGATGAGGAGTACCTGCAAGCGCTCGATCAGGTGCTACCCAGGATGCTGGCATTCGATCCGCAAGTGATTTTTTATCAATCCGGAGTGGATGGACTCAAAAGCGATACGTTAGGTAAATTGGCACTGACGGAGGCGGGGTTGCGAGAGCGCGATCATCGCGTGGCAGCCGCCGCTTTGGCCCAACAATCGCCTCTGATCGTAACGCTGGGAGGCGGTTACTCAGAGCCGATGGAGTTGACGGCGCAGGCTCACGCCAACACGTACCGCATTGTGGCCGGGACATTTACCCCTCAGACAATGGACCATGAACTGCATTAAGAAGCAACGTCACCAATCAATTTCGCCCCTTGCGGTAATCAACTCAAGGGTTTAGGCTAAAGAACCGGATGCCCTTCCTTTATCCCCGTCTGAAGAAATTACCCGCCCCCAACTACAACCGCGTAAACTTTACCCTCCTGTCGATCAGTCCCGATGAAGGTGATCGGCACTCCCTGCAAAGCATCCTCAGTTCCGATGGCTGGACCGTTCAAGGGGCTAGGTCAGTGCGGGAAGCTACCGGCTTACTCGCGGAGCGTCCCAATTTAGTGCTGTGCGATAGAGAACTGCCCGACGGAAGTTGGAAAGATATCTTTCGCATTGTTTCCAAGTTGGCCAACGCGCCCGCAATAGTAGTAGCTTCCCGTCAAGCTGACGAGCGTTTTTGGGCCGAGGTTCTCAACCTTGGCTGCTTCGATGTCTTGCTGAAGCCTTTTGAGAAAATGGAAGTATCGCGGGTGCTCTCGATGGCTTGGCGGCATTCGCTGAGTCTGGAGCCGGCGCTGTCCTGCTGAGCGTTTCGACCAGTTTTCCATGAGCGCCGCGCGCGCACGGATGGATAGAATGAAGATCGCCGAGCTGGAGCGCGGATGGGGACACAGCGGGCTCGACTCCGAACTCCCACAATCAAATCTATCGTAGCTGTGTCCCCTGGGCGCCCGGCATGATGGCACTTTTTCGAGAATGCGGAGCCTTGTTTCTTCGTCCGTCGGCTCGCATTTTCTAGGATCCCGTCCGCGTTCGCCAGCTACGATTCCTTCCTACCCGCAAACCCGCGCCACATTGCGGAAGCTGTGGGAAGGTCGATTTCCCCGCCATCCTGGGTGAGTGGCCGCGTGCTGACTTGCGCGGTTCCGTAACAGAACCGCGACCGTGAGGGAGCGGATGCGCAAGCGCCGAGGTTCGCTAGAGCGCGCTCAATTATTAAGCCGCGGCCGCCCGGCCACACTGGACAGAAAACGGCCGACAGCGACAATTCACAAAAAAAATAAGTAGATTTCGCTCGCAATAAGTCTGGCCACGGGTTAAAGTTGGGTCCTATATTCCTGCGACTGCCGTTAGAGTCCGGAATCCCCGAAGAATACCGGAGCCTGGAGAGGTTATGCGCGTTTGCCGCCGTTCTGTTGCCGGCTCAAAGCACGACACCCGCCGGCTCAATCAGCGGGATTTTCGTAGCGCCCGGCGGGCAGCCGC
>DATFZA010000791.1:0-11745 GCA_035314765.1 Bryobacteraceae bacterium | reverse complement strand
GACTGAAGTGATATCCACCATGGCGTTGATCTGCGTTTTCAAATCGTCGTAGCCAGCCATAGTTTTGTCGATGCCGGCCATAAAGCCAGCGGCGTTGTTGTCGGCTAGAGCGGCGGCCATGGCGGCAAAATGATCTACAATTTCATCGTGCGCGTCCGCTAGCAACGGCACGGCGCACAATAGCAATAAACCTGCGCTACGTCCGATAGCTGCCATTGATTTCGATGTACTTCTCAGTGAGATCGCAGGTCCAAAAGCGCGCAGTTCCGCGGCCCTTGCCGCGAATCACTAGTTGAATCAGGCAATCCCTCGCGTCCAACTTGCGTTTGAGATCTTCTTCTGAATAGTCCGCTGCTAGACCTTCGCGGCACACCAGCACGCCCTGCAGCGAAATGTCGACTCTTTTCGGATCGAACGCCACGCTGGAGTTGCCGGCCGCGCAAATGATGCGGCCCCAATTGGGATCGGAGCCGGCGATAGCGGTTTTCACCAGCGGCGAATTCGCTATTGTGCGGGCAATTTTATCGGCTGCGGCGTCGTCCGGCGCCCCCGCCACGCGAATGGTAATCAGTTTGCGCGCGCCCTCGCCATCCCGGGCAATCTGCTCTGCCAGGTCCTCCATTACCCAAGCCAGGACCTCTTCAACGACTTTCAACTCCTTCGCCGAAGGCTTGATCTGCGATGCGCCATTGGCCAGCAGCAGCAACGTGTCGTTGGTCGATGTATCGCCGTCCACGCTGATCTGGTTGTAGCTGCGCGCAACGGTCCGCTGCAGCATCGGCTTCAATTCAGCCGGCGAAACAGCCGCATCCATCATGACAAAACCGAGCGTGGTGGCCATGTTGGGCTGGATCATCCCGGACCCTTTGGTCATGCCCGCGATCCGGACCGCGCCTTTCCGCAGCGGTACCTCGTGCGCCGCCGTCTTCATCTCCAGGTCCGTAGTCATGATCGCCTCGGCCACGTCTTCAAACCGGTCCGGCGCCAAGCTTCGCACCAATTCCGGAATCGCTTTGGTGATCAGACGCGGATTCAACTCCACTCCGATCACGCCGGTGGACGCCGGAACAATCTGATCCGGTTCCACTTTGAGTTTTTTCGCCAAGGCCTGACAGCAGGCGATGGCCACATCCTCGCCGGTGCGCGTGGCGCAGTTGGCGTTACCGGCGTTCACCAGCACGGCTTTCACCCGGCCGCGCGAATGCTTCAAATGCCGCCGGGCTACGACGACCGGCGCCGCTTGCACGCGATTTTGCGTAAACACGGCGGCAGCCGATGCCGGGGCGTCGGAGACGATCAGCGCCAGGTCGTCTTTTTCCACTTTGCGGATTCCCGCGTAGACGGAGGCGTAGCGATATCCCAGCGGCAACGTCAATTCGGTTTGGCTCCCAAAGTCTCATTCTCCTCTATGCGTTGTCCGTTGAGGAACGCTTCGGCGGAAACGCGCTTGCGGCCTTCGACCTGAACTTCGAGCAGTTCGAGGACGGTGCCTTCGGCGCAATCGGCGAACAAGCGCTTCTTCTCCGCGCGCAACCGGCCGGGCGTGGCGCCGGTGGCCTCCGTGGCGACTCGCGATTTCCAAATATGAAACACCTGGCCGCGAAAATAGCTGTACGTGCCTGGCCACGGGAGAAATCCCCGGCCTCGGTTAGAAACGGCGCGAGCGTGTTGCCGGCTCCAATCGACGAGGCCGTCCTCTTTCTTGAGAATCGGCGCCAGCGTGGCTTCGGCGTTGTTCTGTGGTTCGGGCTCAATCGTTCCCGCTTCCAGACCCGCGAGCGTTTCCACCAGGAGATCCGCGCCGGCCACTGCCATTCGCTCCCCTAGCTCCAGCGCGTTTTCTTCTGTCCCGATTTCGGTTTCCCGCTTGAGCAGCATCGCGCCCGTGTCCAGCCCGGCGTCAATGCGCATGGTGGTGATGCCTGTGCGCGTTTCCCCGTTGGCCACGGCCCATTGAATCGGCGCGGCGCCCCGGTACTTCGGAAGCAGCGAGGCGTGTACATTGATAATGCCGAGCGGCGGAATATCGATGATGGATTGAGGAATGATTTGCCCATAACCCACCACCACCATTGCCCGCGGCGCGAGGCTGCGCAATTCCTCTACGTTTTCGGGTCGCCGGATCCGCTCCGGCTGGCGTACCAGTAGTCCGTGTTTCAGCGCTGCTTCTTTCACCGGGGACTGCGCCACTTGCCCGCCACGGCCTTTGGGACGGTCGGGCTGCGTGTATACCGCCAGCACCCGGTGACCGCTCTCAAGAATCCGCTCTAGAGTAGGCACGGCGAACACTGGCGTGCCGAGATAGATCAGGTCCATGGACCAATCCGACCCTCGAAGAGAAACAATCTGGCCAAGCGCCCAGGGGACACAGCTACGATCAATTCAATTGAAAGAGCTCGGACTCGAGCCCGCTGTGTCCCCATCCGCGCCGCGAATTCGCCGGTCATTCTTCCTCCGGCGTGCACCGGCGCTGTTTCGAAACAGGTTGACAACCTGTCAGCTCCATTCGCCGGCCTTGACCAGCTTCTTCACTTTGCGGCGGATCAAATCGCGCTTCAGTGCGCTCACATGGTGGATATACAGCCGGCCATGTAAGTGATCGGTTTCATGCAGAAACGCCCTGGCCAGCAGCGCTTCGCCCGTCTTCTCGAAAGTGGCGCCCTTCGCGTCCTGCGCCCGCACCGTCACTTTGGTCGGACGGCTCACCTGTTCGCGAAAGCCAGGCAAGCTGAGGCAGCCCTCTTCGCCGGCCAGCATTCCCTCGCGTCCGATAATTTCCGGATTGATCAGAACCAATTTCTGTTCCGGATCGTTACCCACGGACAGATCGATCACGGAGATGCGTTTAGCTACGCCGATTTGCGGCGCTGCTAAACCGACGCCGCGAGCGGCATACATGGATTCGAACATGTCGTCCAGCAGCTGATTTAATTCGGGCGTGTCGAACTGCGTCACTTTTTCAGATTCCCGCTCCAATACCGGGTCACCGAATAGCACGATCGGATAAATCATCTAAAAATCCCTGACCTGCTGTTGAAATCCGTCGAAATTACGGCGTGTTTCTCCCAGGGAATCTCCTCCGAATTTCTCTAGAAACGCCTGCGCCAAAACGATGGCCACCATGGCTTCCCCGATGACGCCCGCCGCGGGAACGACGCACACGTCGCTGCGTTCATAGGCCGCCAGCGCCGCCTCGCGAGTCACCAGATCCACTGATTCCAATGGCCGGCGAAGTGTGGAGATGGGTTTTAGAAAGCCGCGCACCAAAACATC
The DNA here is from genome assembly GCA_035314765.1 of Bryobacteraceae bacterium. Classification (GTDB taxonomy): domain Bacteria; phylum Acidobacteriota; class Terriglobia; order Bryobacterales; family Bryobacteraceae; genus DATFZA01. The sequence continues at coordinate 8,472 of DATFZA010000791.1, read as the reverse complement.
CTGGCCGTTGGTGATGCCTCCCTCCAGGCCTCCGGCGCGGTTGGCGCCCCGCGTAAACTGCCTTTCTTCCCGATTGTAATGAATGGAATCCTGCACTTTAGAGCCAAAAGCGGCCGCTCCTTCTTCCGCAAATCCGATCTCTACGCCCTTCACCGCCTGCATGGAAACGATGGCTTGGGCTAACTTGCCGTCCAGGCGCGTATCCCAGGCGATGTGCGACCCAAGGCCGGCGGGAACGTGATGCGCCACCACCTCGAAAATTCCGCCCACCGTGTCGCCGGTCCGGTAAACCTGATCCACGACCTCTTTCATGCGCTGCTCGGTTTCCGGATCCACGCAGCCCAGCAGCACTTCCTCTTTCTGGCTGAGTGAAACCAGCTCCTCCCAAGCCGCCGGCCGCTCCAGCCGGACGGTCCCTATGGCGATGACATGACTCAGGATTTCTATCTGGAACTGGCGCAGAAAGGCTTTGGCCAGAGCGCCCACCGCTACTCGCGCCGTGGTTTCCCGCGCGCTCGCGCGCTCCAATATGTAGCGCGCCTCGGGAAAGTTGTATTTCAGGCAGCCGGCGAGATCCGCGTGGCCCGGCCGCGGCCGCGACACCGGCTTGCTCTTGCCTTCGCCATCGCCCGCTTCCACCGGAAGAACCTCCGTCCAATTCTTCCAGTCTTTGTTTTGAATAATAATCCCGATGGGCGAGCCGATCGTCTGTGAATGGCGCACGCCGGCGACAAGCTGCACCGTGTCGGTCTCAATTCGCATGCGCCCGCCGCGGCCGTAGCCTTGCTGGCGGCGCCACAGTTCCCGATTGATCTCTTCCAATGAGACGGGCACACCCGCGGGAAGTCCAGTGAGCGTGGCCACCAGACACTCGCCATGCGACTCACCAGCGGTTTCAAAACGAAGCATAGGGAGGAAAATCTCAGTCTCGCACAGTCGTCCGCAAAGGCCGCTCGAACGCCCCTATTTCATGCACTGTTCTATCAATGCCGCCATCCCCGAACTGTCACCGGCCTTAAAGCTGTCGCGGGACGCCACAGTCATCTGTTCGCGCGTTACTTTGCTCCAATCGATGACGAAACCCGCCCGGACTGCCAGTTGCCGAATAAATTCGCGTTGAGCGCGGCCGTTGCCATCCCGGAACGGGTGGATGGCGTTGATTTCACTCAGGCAGAAGCATTGAACAGGGGCCATTGGGACCAGTGACAAACTCCGTCAAGTTCAACGTAACTGTTTTGCTCGACGCACGCGATGGTAGCCAACACCATATGACAAGCAGCTACGGTATCAGGAACGCTATGCACTGTTTCCTCGAACTTCTTTTTAAGAGAGCCTTCCAGCTCTGGAGAAACGGAAATCGCTACTTTTGTTCGCTTTGTCAGGTCAGCCCCGAGTTTTGCAGCAACCTTAAGCTCACTACTATCTGTAATGCTGTCCGGCGGTGCAATTATACAACCCGTTGCTGGATTTCCGGCTGACGAGGTTTTCCTCACCGTCGTGCGACGAGTTACCACAAGAGTCACAGCCCAGCAAGAATATGGGGAGAGCGAACACTGCATACCGTGCACGCATACGTTCCACTCCTTTCCATGGAAGTTCAAATCGCGAGTTTCGCACACTCTACCATTTTTTGGGGCTCCCCCATTTGCCGCTAGGATCGGTCTTTCGATGCGTGCAGCACGCGGAAATGTGAACCATCTCCGCTTCAACCCCATAAACGATGATGTAGGGCAACGGGGATAACACCATCTCTCGCGTGCCGGGCTTTAGGCCTATTCGTCCCCGCTGCGGCATCTGTTTGAGTGAGCGGGCAGCATCGTAGAGCTTGCGGATAGTCGTCTGCACAAATGTAGGGTGATGTTCGTCCAGATAGTTGTGGATTTCTTCAAGGTCGGAAGCGGCTGCGGGAGACCAGCGGATGCCCTTCAAGAGCGAAGCAGGCGCTCAACGCGCGAGTCCATTTCTTCTTCTTCAATAAACGCGCCGCGCGCTATCTGGTCGATGCCAACCTGCACCTGTGCCTGAAACCAGTCGTTATAGGCAAGTAACTGCGAAACAGCTTCCTGCACGAGCTCGTCTGTTCCCCGGCCGGTTTGGCTGGCAAGGGCCTGAAGCTGGGCTTCTTGCTGCTGAGGCAAATGCACTTCCATGTTCCAAAGATACGAGGTGCTTGAGCTTCTGTCAACGGCGCAGCAAACGTTGGCTGAGAGCTCAGGGGCGCTGCCCGTGAGCGCTGCCCCCACAGCCAGGGCTGAATCAGTGGACGAATGAGGAGGTGTTGCGCTCCCGATCTAAGGCCGCCCTTGGAGATATTGACGGTCCGTAGTCGGCTAGACGATGCCGGCCATGAATAGTGCCCTAACCAAGTTTATCGTGGCCCAGCGTGGTACGTAATCAGGGTGGAGTCGCATCTTGCTCTAGAGGCAACCGGAAGTAAAACGTCGATCCCTCACCCGGCGCCGAATCCACCCAGATCTGTCCCCCGTAGCGCTCCACAATGCGTTGGCAGATCGCCAAACCCATCCCGGTACCGGGATACTCTCTGCCATGCAAACGCTTAAATAGTCCGAACACCGTCTTCGCATAGACCGGATCGAAACCCACCCCGTTGTCCTGGACCGAAAATATGGCTTCGCCCTCCGCCGGCCGCACTCTGATTTGAATCCGCGGGGCCACTTGCGGCTTGCGGTACTTCACCGCATTCGAGATGAGATTCTGAAACACCAGGACCAGCGGTCCTTCCTGCGCCAGCACGCGGGGAAGCGCCTCCACCTTCACTTCCGCTCCCGCTTCATGCAGCGCTTGCTGGCACGAATTCAATGCCTGCTCCAGCGCAGCTCCCGCTTCCACCGGCTTCCGCTCCGCCTCCCCTTGAGCCAGACGCGAAAAAGCCAGCAGATCCTGAATAAGCTGCTGCATATTGGCGACACCCTGCCGCACATAGCCCGCATACTGTTCCGATTTTTCAGAAAGCTTTCCCTGCGACTCCCGCGGCCCCTGGAACTCCCGCAGCAGCAGTTGCGTGTAGACGCTGACCATCCGCAGCGGTTCCTGAAGATCGTGCGAGGCCACGTAGGCAAACTGCTCCAATTCCCGATTCGACCGGGCCAACTCGGCAGCCTGCCGTTGCAGCGCGGCCTCGGAGTCCTTGATTCGCCGGATATCGAGGTTGATTCCCGCCCAGCAAAGCACCGTCCCGTCCTCGCCACGCACGGGCACGCCACGCGCCAGCACGGGGTGAAAGCGGCCATCCGCGCCCCGGAAAAGATGCTCGCGGTCCCAGGTTCCCCCAACGCGCACGCATTCCTTCCAGGCGGCTATGGTCGCATCCCGCTCGTCCGGATGGAGCCAGTCGCGCCAGCCGAACTCGGAGCACTGCTCCTGCGTAATCCCTACTAACTGCAACAGGGAATCGCTGGCGTAGGTGTTCCGTCCCTCGCGGTCGCAGATCCAAACGCCGAATGGGATGGATTCGCCCAGGGCGCGGAAAACCAGGTTCGCTTCGTGCAAACGCGCTTCGCTCTTTCGCCGTTGCTCCTCTTCCGCAACCTGGCGGGTGATATCGTGAATCACCACAACCGCTCCCACCACTTGGCCTTTTTCGTCCTTGATCGGTTCTTCGTGATGCTCGACGGGCACACGGGAACCCTCGCGGCCTAATACACAACCTGCTTCCAACCGGAACACCGTCTTCAACGGCTGCCCTTTGGCATCGATCGCCGCAAATCCCGTCAGCCGCTGGGCCACCGGATTGAGAAATTGCACCCGGCCCTGGCTATCGGTCGAGATCACGCCGTCCCCGATGGCCGCCATGGTCTGTTGGGAGAACCGGCGTTCTCGCCGTTCCGATAATTCGGCTGCCCTGGCCCGCTCGCCCCGGCGGATCAATACCCGGCACACGACACTGATCACGATGCAGATCAGCAGGAACCGGTAAACGTTCGCGGGGTCCACAAAGGGCACCTGCTGGCTATGTGGCCGAATGAAAAACTCAACCAGCAAGGTGCCGCAAAGCGTCGTCACTAGCCCTGGACCCAGGCCGCCGTAGCCGGCGCTAACGGCTGTGGCCAGGATAAACGTCATGTAAGGAGGCGCTTCTACTCCAAAAAGCGGCGCCAGGACGTTGCGGGTAATCAGTGCCGCGAGCGCGGCCAGCACGGCGATGGCATAGCGCAGCGCGGGCGTCCGCGGCCACTGGGGAAATCCTGGTTTCAAGATTCCTCCGGATTTGCGGCTGGTTCGCTCATGCGCGCTCAGGGAGGAGACTTGACAGTCTTAACCCTGCTGCTAACTTACTTAGTTTACACGTCTCCCTGCAACCCATCGCCTCCGCAAGCCGTCTGTTAACATTACTCGTGTGCGCGTTAAAGTGCTCTTTTTCGGGATGTTGAAGGACATTACCGGCGGCTTTCAAGACGAATTGAACCTGGCCCAAGGAAGCCGCCTGGGCGACGTTTTCGACGTCTACGCCGCGCGCCATCCGCGGCTTTCGCAGCTTGCCGCCAGCATCGTTCTGGCCCGCAATCAGCAGTTCGGCGATCGAGCCACGCTGGTCCAGGATGGCGATGAAGTCGCCTTCTTGCCCCCGGTCAGCGGCGGGTCAGGGGTCTCGGGACGCTATACGCAGGAGATTGCAGACCAGGCAGGCCACTTTTTCGCGCTCACCCGCGAGTCTATCGATGCGGCGTCCCTATGCCGCCAATTGCTCCTCGGCCAGGACGGCGCCTTGGTCAACTTCGAAGGGGTTGTGCGCAACAACACCAAAGGCCGGCCTACGTGCTTTCTCGACTATGAGTGCTACGAAGCCATGGCGATCCGGATTATGGCCGATCTCGGCCGGGAAATCGCCTCTACTCATGCCATTAGCCGGATCGCTCTGGTCCACCGCCTGGGCCGGATGGAGATCGGGGAAACCAGCGTCGCCGTGATCGTCACCGCGCCTCACCGCAAGCCAGCCTTTGAAGCCGCCCTGGAAGGCATCAACCGGTTGAAGAAATTGGTCCCGATCTGGAAGAAAGAGCATTTTGCCGACGGCGAGGTATGGGTCGAGGGAGAGTGGGACCAATCCGTCCTTTCCCAATGATCTTTCGCGGTTTGTTCATGGCAGCCTTGCTGCTGGCCACGGTCTCGCCCGCTTCCTCGCAGGAAACCGTGATCCGCATCAAGGTGCGCCTGGTGCGCATGCTAGCCACGGTCAAAACGGCGGCGGGCCAGTTGGTTGGTTCTCTGGAACGGCGCAACTTTCTGGTCTTCGACAACGGCGTTCCGCAGGATATCGCGGTATTTGAGCGCCAAACCGAGCAGCCTCTTTCCGTTTCGGTCTTGGTCGACAACAGCGGATCGACAGGCATTGAACTCAAATACGAACTCGACTCCGTCAATCGCTTTTTCCGGGCTCTGGTCCAGGAAGGGAATCCGGATGACGCCGTAGCGCTGTATAGCTTCAACTGGGAAGTGCGCCTGCTTCACACCTTTACCAGGTCTCTCGCGCGCCTCGACCAGCGGTTGAAACTGATCCGGTCCGAGGGCGGGACGTCTCTCTATGACGCCATTTATCTCGCCTCGCAGGATCTGCAGTACCGGCAAGGCCGTCACGTAATGGTGCTGGTCACCGACGGCGGCGATACCACTAGCCTCAAGGATTTTCACGCCGCGCTCGAGCAGGCGCAACTGGCCGATGCAATTCTTTACCCGGTGCTGGTTGTTCCCATCCGCAACGAGGCCGGACGCAACGTCGGCGGGGAACACGCCCTGGCTACGCTGTCTGCCGGAACCGGGGGCCGCGTCTTCCGGCCTTCGCTCGGCCCCGATCTCGACTTGGCCTTCGCCGAAATTTTGCGCGAGTTGCGTACCCAGTATCTGATCGGCTACTATCCAAAGGAAATACCCTCCAACAAAGACCGCTATCACAGGGTCACGCTCAAGGTAGACAATCCCGGTTTGCGGGTCGTTACCCGAAGCGGTTACTATGGAGAGTTTGAGGACAACTACCACAGTCCCGGCCGCTGAGAGTGACCGTTTCATGGCGAGTAAAGCAAAAACCAAGGCCCCGGAAGACACCTTCCAGGAAGCCCAGTATCTCCGCCGCTTGATCGACGAAGCCATCCCCGTTGGCGTCAAGCTCAGCAATAACGAAGAGGTGAGCGGTCTGGTGGAGTTCTTCGATCAAAGTTTCATCCGGATCACCCGCCAGGGTCAGCCCAACCTGTTCCTGTACAAACACGATATTAAATATTTGTACGAGAAAGGCTGATAGATTTGCCCTCTTATCTGGAGATTTGCGCCGATATTGCCCGCGAAGCCGGGGCGTTGCTGGCCGGCTACTCAGAGCGGCATGTCGCCTTTGAGTTGAAGGGCGAGTACGATCTGGTCACCGAAGCCGACCGCGCCTCCGAGAAACTGATCTTCGACCGCCTGCGCGGCAGCTTTCCCACTCACTCGATCGTGGCCGAAGAGGGCAGCGGCCACTCGGGCGATTCCAGCTACCGCTGGTATGTCGATCCGCTCGATGGCACCACCAACTTTGCGCACGGGTTTCCCGTTTTCAACGTGACGCTGGCGCTGGAGCACAACGGTGAACTCCTGTGCGGCGTGATCTTCGACCCCAACCGCCAGGAAATCTTCGAGGCCGAACATGGCGCCGGGGCGTTTCTCAATGGCGAGCGGATCCGGGTTTCTCAAAACAGCCGCGTCAACGACGCGCTGGTGGCGACCGGCTTTCCCAGCCGCAAACGCCACCAGAATGTCAACGTTCATTTCTACTACCAGCTGGCCATGCTCAGCCACGGCGTGCGCCGCGCCGGCGCAGCCGCCATCGACCTGGCCTATGTCGCGTGCGGCCGCCTGGATGCATTTTGGGAGTTCGCCCTAAACCCGTGGGACATAGCGGCCGGAATACTGCTGGTGCGCGAAGCCGGTGGCACCTGCACCGATATGCACGGCGTCCCGGCCGGTGTCCGCTGCCCGCACATTTTGGCCGACAACACCCACATTCATCCGGAATTGGTGGAGCTGTTTCGCGAAATTTTCGCCGGCCGGTATGCGGTCCCGATGGTGGAGATGCACGCCGACCCGGCCTGACCAGCACTCCGGTCGGTGTCCATTTTTTGAAGGCGATGTCGTGTAGACCTAGTGGCCCGCGCCTTTTAAGACGAGGAGACGAAGGTGCGCGTGGCACAGGCTTTAGCCTGTGCTGACTTTGCATGGGTACGGTTGCCACGCTCTACCCCGAATCCTTTAGACTTGTCGTAGGCAATCGAATCATCGGAGCCACAGCTATGACGATCCCCGCGAGATACGAGAACGGCGTCTTCCGGCCCCTTGGAAAGATTCAAATGAAAGAGGGTACGGTGGTCGAGGTGCTCGTACCCGCGGAGCAAGAACCAGCAGGTAGGCGGCCCTCCATTAAGGATCTTCCTTTCTATGGCATGTGGAAAGACCGCACCGATATCGGTGATGGCGTCGACCATGTGAACAAGCTCAGGGACAATCCGCGCGGGAATGCAAACGCCGCTACCTACATCGATTCTCTAAGCGATCCACCGATTTCAATCATTACGGCGCAAGAACTGAAGTCTGCCGGTGAATGCTAGTCTTCTCATCGCGGAGATCACGAATTCATCGGTCTCTACAGTACACAAATCCAGCCTGCGGGTATGCCGTCCCGATGGTGGAGATGCACACAGACCCCGTCTGATCCAACAAATGCACCGCCCCGCCCTGCCTAGCCCCGAACGTCAGTGAGGGGATGGCGCTAAATCCGTTCACCCGGTCTGACAATTTCCAGACATCCTGCTGACAATCATTTTGCGTCACCGACGCACACAGTCCGCAACTCCAGCCTAATTTCGCCGTATTCTGAAATCGCTATGACACGCTTACTGGTAATTTTGACGGTATTCACAGGGTCGATCCCGCTGCTGGCGGACGGCCCGATCAACACCCAATGGCAACGGTTATGCTCCACAACCGAAGAGCGGCAAATCACAATTTCCACCTGGGATAACAAGGCCCTCCAGGGCAAGTGCGAATCCACTGATGCCACCACGCTCCGTTTGAATCAAGGCTCCGGCCAGGCGATCACCATAGACCGGTCCTCCATCAAGCGGATTACTATGTATGTCTCGAAACGGACCCATCATTTTCTCGCTCTTCACAAAGCGCTGCGGGAACACTTGCAATGGGAAGCCAAGGGACTCCCTACGCCGCTAGCGCCATTTGCCTTGGCCGCCATGCCAGTCACCATCGCCGGAGCAGCAGTCGCCGCTCCCTTCGCCCTCGCGTTCGATCTGCTCGATATCGCGAACGAAGGAACCGTTGAAATCATCGCGCCCTAACCGGAGACTCTATGACACGCCCTCTTGCAATTCTGGCCCTATTTATTTGCCAGCAATCTTTGCTAGCTGACAGTTCCATCAAAATTCACTGGGAACAATTGTGTTCCGCAAGCGCCGGCCACAAGCTCGCAATTTC
>DATFZA010000790.1:0-11112 GCA_035314765.1 Bryobacteraceae bacterium | reverse complement strand
CTTGCGAAGCCGGACCCTTCCCCTCTACCCCAAGTGTAGATATGTCAGAAGGCGTCCGTCTTGACAAAAAAGCTTCACGTGCCACAAAGGGTCCTGTGAAACACGTTCGGGTCAGGCTTTGGCTGTTAAACCGCCGCGTTTACGACCCAAACCAAAAACCAAGCCAGACTTGTGGTGAATGCCGCGGAGGCTAATAGCAACCGGCTCGGTGACTTTCGAAGCACAGCGAGAATAAAGAGACAGAAGGCGAGCGCCGCATTCGTTTGAACAGTCGCAAACAGGCGGTCGCTGTAATCACCCCCAGCAATGCTGACCTAAAGAGCAGGGCAAGCATCAGGTATCCATAACCGAGCGAGACAAGCGTGGCGACGGCAAAAGCGGCCTTTTCTTTCCGCCGGGACAACAGAGTTCTCCACAAAAGGGCGAAGAGCACGATGGGGCCGAAGAGCGACGTGTAGAAAAGCGCTGCGAAGAGCCGCACCGATTAAGCATAAGATATTAAGGCCGCAGATGCGCTCGCGTCCGTGCTGGTGTATCGCAACGGGTCCTTTGTGGCCTCAAGGACGTTGAAAAAGACCGTGAAGGGCGAGATCGCTCCCGAAGACCATGAGAAGTCGTTTCCAAGGCGTTGCTTTCGGCGCTGTTGCAGAGCTCTGTTGAATGAGCTTAAGCGATGCCATTTCGGCCTTCGAGCTTCGGAGTGTTCCGGTTCCGCGAATCCACATGAGTGCGAAGTCGCCTACGCGTGGGCTAGGGAAAGGTCGCAAGAAAGCGGACAACCCGACGCCCAAACGTGTACGGGCCGACAATAGGAGCATGTCTTTCGATTGGGCGGTGATCGGCGCCGGCGTGTTCGGCTCCTGGATCGCGCACTTCTTGCGTCAGGCGGGCCAGAGCGTTCTGCTGCTGGATGCGTACGGGCCGGCGAACAGCCGGGCCAGCAGCGGGGGCGAGTCGAGGCTGATCCGCGCTTCCTACGGCGCGGATGAGATTTACACTCGCTGGACCAAGCAGTCGCTGCCGCATTGGATGGCGCTTTCACGGCGCAGCACCTTGCCGCTTTTTCATCAGGTGGGAGTAATGCGCTGGGCGGGGCGTGGCGATGCCCATCTTGCCGCCAGCGTGGCCTGTCTTGAGCGCTGCGCGATTCCTTTCGAACTGCTGGAAGGCGCGGAGCTATCCCGGCGTTTTCCGCAGATTGCTTTCGACTCCGATACCGCGGCCGTGCTCGAGCCGGAAGCCGGGGTGCTCATGGCCCGCCGGTCGATTGGGACGCTGGTTGGAGAGTTAATCGCTCAAGGAGTGGAATACCGGCAGGAGGCGGTCCAGCCGTCAACTTCGACCCAGGCAGGCAACGTCGTTTTCGCGTGCGGTCCCTGGCTGCCGAAGCTCTTTCCGGAGGTAGTGGGGAAACGCATCCGCTCGACGCGTCAGGAAATCTTTTTCTTCGGGCCGCCTCCGGCGGCGTTCTTCGGGCCGCCAGCCGTGCGGTTTGCGATTCCGGGATGGATTGACTCCGGGGATCCGAGAAATCCCTATGGATTCCCCGATCTGGAGAATCGCGGACTCAAAGTCGCTTTCCATGATCTCGGTCCCGAGTTCGACCCGGACACGGGCGATCGTCAGGTTTCCGCCGAGGGCGTCGCCGCTGCACGAGAGTATCTGGCAATGCGCTTCCCCGCCCTGCGCGATGCGCCTCTGGTCGAGTCGCGCGTATGCCAGTACGAGAATACCTCCAGCGCCGACTTCCTCATCGATCGGCATCCTGGCAAGGACAACCTTTGGCTGGTGGGAGGGGGTTCCGGCCACGGCTTCAAACATGGGCCAGCGTTGGGCGAGTACTTGGTGAATCTGGCGCTCCACAACGCGCCCGCAGACCCGCGATTCTCGCTGGCAAGCAAGGAGGAAGAATTCGCCGGAACGCGCCTTTGAACGATCCCAGGTAACGCTCAGGCCTTCTACTCCGTCCAAGTTTCTGTTACAGCACACTTTCCGGCCAAAGCGCAAGAAGAATTACTTTTGTTTCTTTTTCAATGACTTGCGCGAAGGAAGTTGCGGAACCCGAAGGAATCGTTTAATCATCAAAGAAGATAGCAATGACGGATTGGCACATCATCAACCATCGCGACTACATCGACGGCCCATTTGGGACGTTTGATGATGCGAAGGCGGAAGCGTTAATGCTCGGCAACGATCAGCGCGCAAACCCCCGCTTTATTCGCCGGGCCCGTGACTTCTATGTCTACCGGCCACCTTATGACCGTAAGGAACGGTGGCAGGCGGAATACTGGATTTGCACCCAGGAATCAGCGTTGCGCGAAGGCGTTCCGGAAAGCCTCTTTACCAGCAGTTCGAAAGCCGCCTGATAACGCATCTTACCGCCAGGCTTATCACACCTGGCGAAAACCGCATCGACGAAACAGACCACGCGCTGGCGGTCGTAGCTCGGAGTATGTTTACCGGGTTGTGATCGGCGGCGCGTGCTTGCATTTAGCTTGGGAACCCGCGCAGGTCCCGAGTGTTGAAGTGCACAAGTGGGGCGGTCCCCCTGGGCCGCGACAGACGGCCAGGTCGGTCTCTCCGTCCTAAGTTCCTACGCTTCCCGCTTCGCCCATCCCCTCACTGACGTTCGGGGCTAGACAGACTATTCGCGCTTCGCAGCGCGGGCTTTGGCTTGTGCTTGGCCGGAAGACTACGTGTTGGCCTGCTTCTGAGCCAGTTCGCCAATGACGGGCAGCATGATCTTCTCGCCGTTATACGTTTTGAACAGCATGAAGAGCCACAGAAGAAAGCTGCCCAACCCCAGTGCCAAGCTTACCAACAGACCTAAGAGCGCCCCTATTACTGGAATCGTGTGCAGCATGAGGCTCAAGATCGTCAGCGCGATATACGTCACAATCAACGCCAGGTGCATGAAGATCGATTGGAACGCGTGAAACTTGATGTTGCGGTTCTGATTGTAGGGCGCCAAGACCAGAAACACGATGCCGGTGACGAGCCCCAAGGCGTAACAGAGCGCGGAGGCCATATTCTCGGTCATCCCAGCGGCGGCGGCCGGCGCTGCCGTGCCTGGATTGGTGGAATACTGGGCGCCCGGCGGCGGACCTGCCGGCGCGGCGGCATCGCCTACAGCCGAGCCGCATTTCGGGCAAAATCGCCCGTCCACTGACGAACCACAACTTGGACAAAAAGCCATAAGACAGCTCTCCTTCTAGAACTCTACGCGCAAACAGTCTTCATAGAGTATGTTCGACCACTCTAGCTCAAGCTTTAGACGTACGCAAGGCTTACAGTCATTTACCTGACATTACGCAACCGTCGCAATCCTTCCTAGGGTTTTTCCGTCCCATGTAGTAGGAGACCGAAATGAAACTTTTTGGTACAAAAATCTTGATCTTGACTACCGCGGCTACTCTTACTGCCGGCGCTTTGCTGGCGGCCGTACCGCACAACCGTATGAACAGGCTGACAACTCAACTCGGTTTGAGCACTGACCAACAGGCGCAGGCCAAGTCCATCTTTAGCGCCGCCCGTCAAACCGCACAGCCGATCCGGACGCAACTCCGGCAGGAACGCCAGGCGGTTCAGCAGGCCATCCAAGCCGGACAGACGGATCAGCAGGTCCAGCAACTGGCTAGCGCGGAAGGTCCGCAATTGGCTCAACTGGCGGCGATTCGCGCCAGTGCTTTCGCTAAGTTTTACGCGACGCTGACGCCCAGTCAGCAGCAGAAACTGCAAGCGTTGCATGAGGCGCGCGGTCATCGGGCACAGCAACAATAAGTCCCGCGGCGGGCTGCCCGTTTGGGCCGCCCGCCGCTCGTTTTTTGCGCCGCTAATTCCTTGTATTGCGAACCACAAAAAGGCTTTGACAGCCCTGACACTTTCTGTAACACTAGAAAGGAAGTTTGGAGAGATTGGTCATTTCCGCTCGGTCACGGCGTAGTCACAGTGGGTCCGCAGTCGTTAAGACTCCCTCCTCCTCAGAAAGTGCAAGGTGTTTCCAATGATGAAATTGTTTGTGGGGAACCTCCCCTACACGGCCACCGAACAAGATTTGCAAAACTTCTTTGCTCAGGCTGGTGTCACCGTGGATACTGTAAACGTAATGCGGGATCGGTTCTCCGGTGAGGCTCGCGGGTTTGGGTTTGTGGAAATTAACGACGATCAGGCGGCCAATCATGCGATTGAAGCCTGCAACGGCCGCGATCTCATGGGTCGCGCGTTGGTGGTCAACGAAGCTCGGCCGATGGCGCCTCGCGAGGGAGGCGGTGGGCGTGGGTTTGGCGGGGGCGGTGGAAATCGTGGTGGCGGGGGCGGTGGAAGTCGCCGCGGCGGGGGCGGTGGAGGCGGCGGAGACCGCAACCGCTGGTAAGAGTTTTCTAACTTCCCAAAATCTTCTCGATGGCTTCGGCGTCATTCGGTACAACTATCGGTTGATTCTGAAAGCCGGCGGAGATTTTCGCGTTTCCTGGGCCGGTCAACTGGCCAGTGTGGTAGTGGTAAATGTAATCGGGATCCTTCAGTACGTGGCCGGTAAGAACGGCCACCATGTCGGCGTCCTGGCGGATTGCGCCGGATGCCACTAGTTTCTTGATTCCAGCCAGCGTCGCGGCCGAAGCCGGTTCGCATCCAATGCCCGCCCGTCCAATGATCGCTTTGGCGTCGGCAATCTCCCGCTCACTCACTTTCTCGACCACGCCGCGTGTCGCTTCAATTTCACTTAGCGCTTTGGGATAGCTCACCGGATCGCCGATCTTGATGGCGGTGGCGAGCGTCTCGGGATGCTCCACTTTGCGGAATGGGCCGCCGCGCGAGTACTCATAAAACGGCGCGGCGCCTTCAGCCTGAATCACAGCCAGACGAGGTAAGCGCGGAATCAGGCCGTGGGCCAGTAGCTCCCGCAACGCCTTGCCAAATGCCGAGGTATTGCCGAGATTGCCGCCTGGCAGGACAATCCAATCCGGCGGGTTCCAGTCCCGCTGATCCAGCATTTCGAAAACAATGGTCTTCTGGCCTTCGATGCGGAAGGGATTGATGGAATTAAGCAGATAAATGCCGAGTTTTTCAGCCAGCAGCCGCACTAGCGCCAGAATCTCGTCGAAGTTGGCGCCTTCCACCTGCAAGGTGCGGGCACCATACTCGAGGGCCTGCGCGAGTTTGCCATAAGAAATGTTGCCATGCGGAATCAGGACTATGGCCTCTAGGCCCGCCGCCGCCGCGTATGCCGCCATTGACGCCGAGGTGTTGCCCGTGGACACGCATGCCACGCGCCGCATGCCCAAGCGCACTGCCTGCGTGGCCCCGCAGGTCATTCCATTGTCTTTAAAGGAACCGGTTGGATTGTAGCCTTGGTGTTTGAACGCGATGCGATCGAGACCCGCGTAAGAAGCCGCGCGTGGAGCGTCCAACAGCGGCGTGTCGCCTTCGCGCAGCGTGACGGCGTTCTCCGCGCCGCCAAAGGGGAGCAGTTCGCGATAGCGCCAGACGCCGCTCTGGTCGATGGGCGTGTTGCAGGTGCGCCGCTGGCGCCAGAGCGATTTCACATCGGCGGGCAGTTGGCCGGTCAGTTCCACTTCGAGCAACGCGCCGCACTTTGGGCAATTGTAGATGACTTCGTCGATGGGAAAGCGGGCGCGGCAGGCCGGCTCGAAACAGACTAACTCACTCAACATGTTCTTAGTATGAAGTATGCTCGCTGTTCACTTGGAAGGCGGCGCGGTGATGGTGCGCCAGGTCGCCAAACCGCGCCGGCCGGCAGGGTTTGCGTCCATTCGCCTGATTTATGCCGGCATCTGCAACACTGACCTCGAACTGCGCCGCGGCTACTACGGGTTTCGCGGTACGCCCGGGCATGAATTCGTTGGCGAGGTAATTGACGCCGACACGCGCGAGCTGATCGGCAAGCATGTAGTGGGAGAGATCAACCTTTCTTGCGGGCGCTGCGAATGGTGTGCGCGCAGTCTGGGCCGCCATTGCCCAACGCGCACCGTGTTGGGCATCGTGAAGCACCCCGGCGCATTTAGGGAAATCCTGACTCTGCCCGAACGGAACCTGCATGTGATCCCGGAATCGATTCCGCTCGAACATGCCGTGTTTGTGGAGCCGCTGGCCGCCGCGTGTGAGATTCTCGATCAGGTTCAAATGGTGCGCGGCGAACGCGTCGCGGTGTTGGGCGACGGGAAGCTCGGCTTGCTGATCGCGCTGATGCTGCACACCGTTGGGGCCGAGGTCCACCATTTCGGACGGCACAAAGAAAAGCTGCAAATTTCTCGAAACGCCGGGATACGCACTCCGCGCAAGCCCGCGGCCTATGATTACGTGGTCGATGCGACTGGCTCGCCCGATGGCTTGCGGCAAGCGGTCGCGATCACGCGCTCGCGCGGGAAACTGATTCTCAAGAGCACCATGCATGGCCTGGTTCCGGTAGACACGGCGCCGATTATTGTGAACGAATTGACTCTGGTTGGTTCGCGCTGCGGCCGTTTTGAACCCGCTCTGCGGCTGTTGCAATTGGGCAAGGTCAACGTCGCGCCGCTCATTTCCGAGATCATGCCGCTGAAAGAGGCTGCTGCGGCTTTCGATCGCGCCGGCCAGAGCGGCGTGCTGAAGGTGCTGCTGGCGCCCGAGTAGGCGCTAGTGAGCCGTTTGCAGGGCTTGCCTCAGCAACTCAAAAACGAAAATCAACATCACCACGCCAGCCACGCGGTAGACCAGCAAGAGCCAGCGATTCTCAAGCGCGCTGGGAATCGGCTTGCCGAACGCGAGGGCGCGGAAGGTCTTGAGCGGACTCAGCGCAAGACACAGGCCAAATGCCATCAGAATACAGCAGTAAAACACCTCTAGAAAAACCAGCATCCTCTATCTATCATGCCCTAGTGGCCTCGGATGTAGGACGGTCCCGTGGCTGCGGCACCTACTACCCCTGGTGCCACGAGATGATGCTGACTTGCCCCCCCGTTTAGCCCCGAACGTTAGTGAGGGGATTGGCGCTCGGCCCCCTCACTGACGTTCGGGCTAGACATGGGCTAGACAATTCAATACTCTTCACTTAACGATTATGAGGGCCGCGGAGATGTCGATGAGAGGCGGGCGGGGGTAGCCGCGGCGCTGTTGCCCTTCTCGTCATCGCATCAACGACTCTTGACCCACTTCAGCGGTCAGCCGGCGTTCCCGTGATCGGTGTTCCGATTATGTCGCCCGACACCACCATCTCCACCCGCCGGTTCTGTTGGCGGCCGGCGTTGGTGTCATTGGAGGCAACGGGATTGGCCTTTCCAAAGCCCTTGGAGCTTACATTGTCGGGGCTCACGCCTTGTTCGATAAGATAAGCGCGAACGGAATCGGCACGCTGTTCCGACAGCCTCAGATTGTAGGCGTCGCTGCCGATACTGTCGGTGAAGCCGTCCAATTCCAACTTCAGCCCGGGGTGCGCCAGCACTATACCGGAAACTTTGGCCAGCTTCTCGCGCGCTCCCGGACGCAGCGTGTATTTGTCGAAATCAAACAGGACGTCCGAGATGTTCACAATCAATCCACGCGCGGTATCCCGCGTCTCCAAGATCGCGTTAAGCTGCGCCAACAATTGCTGCCGCAACTGCTGCTGGCTCTGCTCCGCTTGGACGCGCAAACGATCGGCTTCTTGCGCTTCCGCGCGCGCCTGGTTCGCCGCCTGTTGCTGTGCCAGAGCCTCCGCCTTCGACTGCTCGGCAGCCGCGCGATCCTGCTGCGCCTGCGTCTGCGCGATTTGCGCTTGCGCGCGAGCTTGCTCGGCCGCGGCACGGTCTTGCGCGGCTTGCCGGGCAGCGGCGTCGGCCTGCGAACGCGCCTGATCGGCCGCGCTGCGCTCCGCCGCCGCTTGAGCTTCGGCTGCTGCCTGACGATCTGCCGCTGCCTGCTTGTCGCGGGCGATTTGTTCTTCTTCCGCGCGTTTTACGGCCAACAACCGGGCGGTCTCGGCGGTCTGCACCGCTTCCCGCGCCGTCATAATCACCGGACGGCTGCCGGCATTGCGCAATTGATAGGCCTCGGCTTGATGCAACAAGTCGACCGATTTCCGATAGGAGTCCGGCGCATAGTTCGGAGCGCCCGCAACTTGAGAAATCTCGACGGCATTCTGTGCTTCGAGCAATTGCAACGGCGTCTTGGGATCGATGCTGACCGGCTTGAATACTCCCGGCGCAACGTTCATCACGTAAGCGCCGCGCTTCAGCAGGTCATATTTCACGCTGGTTTGCTCGATCTTGCCCTGGGTGTCGTCGCGAATGATATTCTCCATCACTACGACATCGCTGGGCTGGGTCACCCCAAAATAGGGCTCGGCCGTCACGATCAACGCGAAGGCTTGCAAGTCGGTGGTGACGTCCAAATGGGAGTCGCCGTCGCCATTCAAGACGACTTCGCCGAGGTTCTTGGCGCGTCCTTCCGGCGTGATTGCCCACAGCACATAGGTTAGGTATTCGGGGCCATAGCGCCATGCCTGCTGCAGATGTTTCATCTGCGTCTTCACCTCGATGTAGCCCGGCCGGCTGTTCACGTCGGCGTGTCCGTCCGCTTCCGGAGCCAAGGGTGTGCCGCGCAGATCTACTTTGGTCCAGCCGCTGCGGTGACGGTAGCTCACCGCGTTTGTCGACCGCTCCACTACCGTAACGCGGAAAATGGGCTGCGGGTCTTGGCCATGCACCGATTGGCCATAAACACATGCCGCCAAGGCCAGACCGGCTATCGCTTTCCACATTTCATTTCCTCCTCGAGGCAGGTAGAATGCATTTGGTTTGCCAAGCGACTCGCAGCATTACCTATGTGGGAGTTACCGTTACTTCGCGTCAATATTGCCCGCCTGAACAGGAAAAATCTTCCGCCCGCGGACCCCGATGCTATACTGTAGGCACGCATTCGCCATGGGGTGAACATGGTCGCGAAATCGCCGACTCAGCTCCGTTACGCCCGATTCCTAGCCTCCATCTTTGTCCTGGCGTGTCTACACGCGGCGGATGAGAAAGTCGCGATCGAGCCTCGCGCCAAACCCAGCGACAAAGATAAAGTTGCCGTGCTGGAGCGGCGTCCCGGAAACATCCGAGTCGACGCCACCTTGGTTCAAATCAACGTCACCGTCACCGACCCGCTGAATCGTTTCGTCACCGGGCTCGAGAAGGAGCACTTCCGCCTCTTCGAGGATAAGGTGGAGCAGGAAATCCTGCAGTTCTCCGCCGAAGATGCGCCGCTGTCGATTGGCTTGGTTTTCGACACCAGCGGGAGCATGGGGAGCAAATTGCAAAAGTCCCGGCAGGCGGCGGCGCAGTTCTTCAAAACCGCGAATCCAGCCGATGAGTTCTTCTTGGTACAGTTCAACGACCGTCCCGAACTCGTCACCCCGTTCACCACGGACACTGAAGACATTCAGAACCGGCTCACTTTCACCCAGTCGAAGGGCCGCACTGCGCTGCTCGATGGCGTGTACCTCGCCATGAACGAGATGAAGAAGGCGCGCAATCCGCGCAAGGCAATTCTCATCATTTCCGATGGCGGAGACAACAGCAGCCGCTACACCGAAACCGAGATCAAGAACGCCGTGCGCGAATCTGACGTTCAGGTTTACGCGATCGGCATTTTCGAGCCGATTTCAGGCCGTGGGCGCACGCCGGAAGAGATGATGGGGCCCGGCCTGTTGAATGAGATGGCGGAACAAACCGGCGGGCGTGCGTTTCCGGTGGAGAACATCGCTGAGCTGCCTGATATCGCCGCTAAAATCGGCGTGGAGCTGAGAAATCAATACGTGTTGTATTATTCGCCGAAAAACATTACTCGCGATGGAAAGTATCGGCGCGTGAACGTGAAGCTGGTTCAGCCGCGCGGTCTGCCTTCGCTCAAGGCCTTTTACCGACTTGGATACTATGCGCCTGCTCAGTAGTCTGGTGCTTTTGGGCTTCTTCGCCGCAGCCCAAACGCCTCCGGCTAGCCCGCCTGCGGCTAGTGACGAAGCGCCAACCTTCCGCACCGACGCCCGGTTGGTCGTCCTTCCCGTTAGCGTGTCGGACAGAAGCGGGAAGCTGGTCACCAATCTTTCGCAGGAATCGTTCAAAGTTTTCGAGAATGGCGCGGAGCAGCCCATCAAATTGTTTCGCCGCGAGGATGTCCCGGTATCGCTGGGCATTATCGTGGACAACAGCGGCAGCATGCACGACAAACGCTCCAAGGTCGAAACTGCAGCGGTCGATTTGGTTAAAGAGTCCAATCCCCACGATGAGGTCTTCATCGTAAACTTCAACGATGAAGCTTATCTCGACGTCGAGTTCACCAACGACCTCAAGAAGCTGGAAGAAGGACTGGCTCGCATCGATTCGCGCGGCGGCACGGCCCTGCGCGATTCCATCAGTATGTCCATCGACTATCTGAAGCAGAAGGGCAAGAAGGACAAGAAAGTGCTTCTCGTCGTGACCGACGGCAACGATACGGCCAGCACCGGGACGCTGGAGAAGCTGGTGGACAAAGCCCGGCAGGCCGAAGTTTTAATTTACGCGATCGGCTTGCTCAGCGAGGAAGAGAAGCATGAGGCGAAGAAAGCGAAGCGCGAACTGGACGCCGTGACGCGCGAGAGCGGCGGGCTTTCCTTCTATCCACGCGATCTTACCGAAGTCGACCGGATCACGCGTGAGGTGGCGCACGAGATCCGCAATCAGTACACCATCGCGTATTCGCCCACGATCCAAGCCTTGGACGGCAGCTTCCGCCAAATCCGAGTCACGGTGAATGCCTCGGGCCATCCCAGCGTGCGCACTCGGACTGGCTACTATGCGACGCCCGACAGCAAGCAAGCTCACAAGGCCACATCCGCCAGCCTCGAGGAATGATCGGGTACTTGTGGCGAGCCACCTGTGGTTACCGGCTGCAACCGTGGAACAGCCCGTACCTGCGATGGCGCCTGGAGACGTACCTAGGGACTCCCGCGGCCGACATCGACTTCCGCCAGTTCTGGCGCCTGGCGTGGGACAACCGGGCCGATCTGTTTCGCTTCCTCCGCTGGGCTGGCCGCATGCGGTGACTCAGGGATTGAATTTTCTGCGCAAGCCCGATACGAACCTCGTAGTCCAGGAGCCGAAGGGTTGATCGGTTATC
>DATFZA010000789.1:0-4642 GCA_035314765.1 Bryobacteraceae bacterium | reverse complement strand
CTTCAATGCCCAGGAAGAAATCTTCCAATCCTCGATGGACGAGCTGGCGCAACTCCGCGAAGTCCACCCACAAATCGCCAAGTATGTTGGCCCCCCGTGCTATCTCCGCGCCAACATCACCACCCCCGTCTGCACCGAGGGCTCCCACTACTGCGGCATCAAAGTCTGGCTCGATTTCCCCAACGTCACCCGCCGTATATGAGTTTCATAGAACTTCTCTGGTTAGCTTTTGTTTTTGTTTGCGGGTTCTTCCTGGGTCACAGTTTTTCTCTCAGCTGGGGCCTTGCTGGCTGGTTGCTAGGAACTCCAATCGGGTTGTTCCTCGGAATAGTTGTTCCCCAGGGACTACTTAACCTTCTCTATCGCTTCCGTCCCTCTTATCCCATGTGCCGACGCGGAAATTGTGGCCCGGCAGATTATTCGGTTCTGAAAATGGGCCCGGGTGGAGACGTGGTTCAATGCCGATGCGGCGACAAATACTTGAAACGCTACGTTAAGGGAGGGCGTTTATTCGGCGAATCGATGGAGGACAGTTCAATTCGTTCGTACGTGGCACGAAAATACTTCCAAAAGTGGAAACCAGATTCTGGCGAGCTGGGCTCTTAGTCAATCCTTCCGGACGGAATGTGAACTTCGATGTAGCTGCCGGGCGTTGCGGCATCTACTGCCGATACAATGCGGTCAACATGGTGTTTCAGCGCACGCCACTGGGTTGCCAATCACCACGATCGCGATTTTGCGCCCCGCTAGATTTTGCTGGTAACGGATATTCTTGTCCGCCGTCACCAAGACTTCAAAACCTGTTTGTTCTGCGATATCGAGCAACGCTCCGTTCGTGAAACGATCCCAACCCCCTCTCGAACGATTCAATGACATTATGGCGCTTTAGATAGCGACGCAGCGGAGCCGGCACATTCTGATCAAATAGAACGAGCATGACTCGTTTGAGAAGGGGGTTCTGTTGCTTCGGTGCGAGCCGGAGGATCGAGACTTCGCGCCGCAAACTCCAGCACCGCGACGATCTGTTCCCGCGTCACGTGAAACCATTCCATAATTTCCTCGATGCTCGCTCCCGATTCCAAATTCTCAAACACAATGGACACAGGCATCCGGGTATCGCGGAACACCCAAGCCCCGCTCACCTTCCCTGGGATACTCTCTACTGCCGGGCATTGCGACCAGTCCAGAGCCGCCATGGCGCTTACCTTCCTTCGTTCTCGTCGCGGTCGGCGATCACGGCCTGCGCCAATTCTCGCGCCAGCCCCACTGCCTCTTCCTTTGTCTCGCCATAAACCATAAGACCGGGCACATCCGCGATCTCAACGATCCAACGTCCGTTGGCTTCAAGCTCCGCCTCGACATTATGTAACGTGTGCTGCTCAAATTCTAGCACGCTCCGAGTGGTGTCCTCGTTAAGGCGTATACCAATTTCCGTGCTTCATCGCGCGTCGGCCAAGATTCGCGTCTTCGTTCAGCCACTTGAACGTCCGCACTTACCTTTGCGAATGTTACACACATGTAACCATCCTTGTCGTACCCTTTCTCCTACATAGCCCGTCACACAAGCTATCCGGGTTATAAACACTCCCGGCCGTCGATCGTGTGCGTTTCCCAGGAGTCCCCATGCCCACCAGCACCAGAGACTGTCCTTTCGCAAAGCACAAAAATGTGGCTATGTTCTGCAGCGCAGTCCGCACCTGCGTAACGCCCTTGATCCTGGGTGCACTCCTTATAGCCGGCTGCGGCTCGGGCTCCATGCAGACCATCGCCCCCGCTCAAGCGCCGCAAATTATCACGCAACCAGCAAATCAGAGCGTCCCTCTCGGCCAGACCGGCGCCTTCACCGTCGTCGCCTCGGGCACCGCCCCGCTCACCTACCAATGGAGCGAGAACGGCGCCGCCCTCGCCAATAGCAATAGCCCAACCTACACCACCGCGATCGTTGGCCCGGTCGATTCCGGTGCTAAGTTTAGCGTCGCCGTCACCAATTCGGCCGGTTCCATCAACAGCAGCGATGCCGTGCTCACCGTCGGTCCGCGTTCTCCCAAGGCCGCCGACCTCCGCTTCCAGCAAGTCAGCGCGGCTTCCACTTTGACGCCGCCCACTGGATCCGGCTTACACTCCGATGTGAATGCCGGAATCGACCAGGGCTTCCAGGATTCCATTGGTTCGCCCATCACCATCGGTGGAAATTGCGTCACTCCCCCCACTGGCAACCCTTATACCTGCGATTGGTTTTTCTCCTCGTTCCCCCTGCCAACGGGCCTCTCAGGTCTCAGCATCAACTATCAATCCACCAATAATTACGCCAACCTGAATTCTGATCTGCAAGCCCTAGCGCTTCCCAACACCGTCATCACCTCGCTCGATCTTCAGCCTGCCTCCGGCACCTACGCCCTATCCTCCATCCAAACTGCGCAAACTACGGGATTCGACCAGTCCGCGCAAACTGTGCTCCCCGCGCAATTCCCCATCGCCGCCGCGCAGGCCGGCGCGCAAAGTCGCGTCATCACCGCTGTATCCTTCGACGCTACTGGCCAGGTTTTTTTCTTATCCTACGGCTGGCAAGCGGATACCACCACGGTCTACGACGTCAGCGTGGTCAGCACCACCTTTGACAACATCGCCGCCTCCGCCACCAACCTCGCGGCCGAGGGCTACATCATCACCGCTATTGGCGGCAACTTCACTGACGGCTTCCTGCTGGTTGGCACACGGGTCAAAGGCGACTCGCTCGCTCGGCCGCTGATCATAATTTCGCTGCAGGGTCCTGGCTCGATTCTTTGGCAGTCGCTCCAACAGGGTTACTCGATCATCGGTTACCTCGTTAGCGCCGACGGTACCAACGCGTTCATGATCGGCGAAAAGTGAGGTTCCGCGGTGGCCGTCCGCCCCGCGAAGAATGAATGAGCGGTCTGAAGAGCGACCCTCTTTGCTGTTATGATTCCGCTAGTCCCCGGGAGGTTTCCATGCCATCCCACCTTCGCTTCACCATCGCCCTCGGCATCGCGGCCCTATTGCTGGTGCAAGCGCCGCTTTCCGCCTTCGAGTCGCAATTGTCTCCCGAAGCTATTCGCCAGGCCTATTTCCTCGGCCAACGCAACGACGAAACCACCGCCTCTTTTTTTGCTCCCTATTTCCGCGTTCTCCCCGCGCCCAACAACGGCCCATATATCGCCGAGGTCGAGATTTACACTCCCTATTCCCAACTCATCGAGACTTCGCGCCGTCGCTCCATGGGTTATAGCGTGCAGCAAGCGGAGCTGGATTATCGCCACCACCGCCGCCATAAGCTGTACGTCCGTGTCCGCATCGATTTCACCGACACCTACGGCGCGCTCGAGCTGTACCGCTCCGCCAAGGGCGACCAGGAACAGTCTGGCGATGCCCCGCTTCCCGATTACTACCGCGATTTTCGCGTGGGTCTTTCGCAGCGCTCCGCCTCGTCAGGGGAAGATCACTGGATCGAACCGCTGCGCATCATTCTCCAGTCCACCGCCACCTACAACACCGGGCACTACGCCTTCATCCCGGAAGACCTCGGACCCTACGCCGCCATTTCTGGTTCCGGCCCCGCCTATGCCTACGGTTCTGGGAGCACCGGCTACTATTCCACGGGCTGGCTCGTCTGGCTTGAATTTGACGTCGACGATGTAGCCTCCGACGACGCCTCCGTCGAAATCATCACCACCGACGGCCAGGACATCATCGTGCCCTTCGACCTGTCGCACCTGCGCTAGCCATGGGATCCCCCTGCCGTTTCGCTTTGGTTCTAGGCATAGCCGCTCTGCTTGTGTCTCAGCCGCTCTTCGCCTTCGACTCCCCGCTATCCGACGAAGCCGTCCGCGATGCCTACTTCCTCGGCCAGCGCCACGACGGTTCTTACGCCGGCATCATGGCCAAGTACACCATCGAACTCCCGCCGCCCGACACCGGTCCGCAAATCTCCGCGGTCACCTTTTTCACGCCCTTCGCTCTTCTCGTGCAGTCTGCCAGTCAGCGCCTCAACTACAGCGCCCAGCAAGCCGCTCTCGAGCACCGCAAGCAAAAAGAAACCGTCGAAATTATCGTGATCATCCGCTTTACTCCGTCGTATCCCGCGGTAATTCGCAAGCCCACGGGTTCCCGCTCCGATTCGCCCGATGGTTTCACCCCTCGTGCCTACGATTTCTGGAAGGACTTCGCCGTGCAAACCCTCGTCAACAACAAAGAAAAGTTTCCGCTTTCCTCTTCCGGCGACGCCGATATCGTTTGCGGCGAAGATGGCGGCGGCTGCAACTTCATCGGCGCGACGCTGCACCTTGAATTTCTGGCAAGCGCGTTCCCGTCGGATTCCGCCACCATCCTCATCACTCCGCCCGAAGGCGGCGCTACTTCGGTGGATTTCGACCTCACGGCCATCCGCTAACTTCCTGTTTTGGTTGTAATTTAACCCTTGCGGTTAGGATCGCCAGTGCAGCGTCACCGGCCCAGTTAGCGGGTGCACCATCGCCTCGCCCGTCCGCCGCGACTCCAGCAAGCCGGCTTTCAATCCGAAATACCACTTCGCCGGGCGGTCCGCATCATCAATCAGCATCAATCGCGGATTGTGTTTCAACCCTTCCGCCTGCTGAATCATCGTCAACTGGTCCTGGCGCAGAAA
>DATFZA010000788.1:0-5245 GCA_035314765.1 Bryobacteraceae bacterium | reverse complement strand
CAGTCGGCCCAACAGGAGCAGTCGGCCCCACAGGACCAGTCGGCCCCACAGGACCAGTCGGCCCTACGGGAGCAGTTTGCCCAGCGGGACCAGTTTGCCCCACGGGACCAGTTTGCCCCACGGGACCAGTTTGCCCCACGGGACCGGTTTGCCCTACGGGACCGGTTTGCCCTACGGGACCAGTTTGCCCCACAGGAGCAGTCGGCCCCACAGGATCAGTAGGCTGTTCTCTCAATGAAATTCGATCGCGGTTACGTCGCCGGCCGTGTGAAACTTGGCGTCGGCGCGCGCGGTGTATTGGACCAAGACGGGCCGTCCGGTTTTCTGGACACCGCAGCTCAACGTTTTCATCAACTGCGCCGGATCGGTGACGAGAAGCTCCACCAGCTTACCGTCAGACGCCTCGACGGCCAGCCGGGCACTGGTCCCCAGACAGTCGAGGCGCTTTACGCTTCCCTCTAATTTAGAAGCGATGCCATCGCCGTTCCACCACTCCGTGGGCTTCGGTACAGGCTTGCCCTCCGGATTGAGCTGTTTGTTCGCAGCGGCTTCAGCCGCGTGAATGGCCGCTTCGCTTTCGGCCTTTACGCGCGACAAGTCGTCCGCTTCCTCTTTCGCGATCCGCTTCTTTTCCGACTCGGCAAAGTCGGCGCGCTGTCCCTCGGCTTTGAGCCGCAGTTCCTGCATGCGCAAGCGCTCATCCGGGCTGGCGCCAGCGCGCTCGGCCCCGGCCCAGGCTTTCTGCGCCTCGACGTAGTTGTTGGCGGCAACGTCCACTTTGGCGAGAGTTTGCCAATAGCCGATGTTGCGCGGCTCTACGGCGGTAGCTTTTTTCAACAGCTTGATTTGCACATTGAGATCGTCCTCAAGAAGAGCAAGCTGTCTGTAGGGTTCGCCCCAAAAAGGATTCAACCTCGCGGCCGTCTCGAAGCAAATCTTGGCTTTGGCCGGTCCGGCTTGCAGCAGGCCAAACTCCAGCCATGCCCGTGCGCTCTTGCTGTCGCCTTCTACCACGCCATCGAGCAATTCCTTGGCTTCCGGCTCTTTGTCATTCTTTAGGGCAACCAGCGCCTTGCCTTCGTCCGCGCCCAGTCCCTTGAGCTTTTCGTAAGCGGAGCCGGCGTCGGGAGAATCGGCAGCTAGCAAGAGGTCGGCCAGCGCGACTTTGCCACCGTCGCCTTCCACCTCCGCCGGGCGGATGTCGCGATTGGCATTGAGCGGTTTAGCAGACACCAGCGTGGCGCCGAAATTGCTGGATTGCATGTAAGCGTCGATCTGCTTTTCGATCTCGGCTTGGGTCTTCTGATAGGCGTTGCGGTAAGCCAATTCGAAATCCCCGCCCTGTTCCAGGTTGTTGATGAATACGCGCGTGCGGCCGGCATAATCCGGTTTGACGGTCAGCAGGTGCATGCGGGCCCAATCGCGATTCCGCTCGGGTGGGGGAACAGCCAAGCCCAGGGTGATGTGCGTTCCTTCTACGTCGAGGGTGGAAAACAGCGCGATCAGGCCATTCTCCACGGACTCCGGCATGCGGTTGGTGTTGGCTTCGAGCAGCATGCGGGCCAGTTGTTTGCGGAACGCTGTGGAAAAAACGCCACTTTCGGGAGCGGAAATGATGTAGGAGTCCCGGCCGAGGGCTATCTGGCTTTCTTGCGCGCCCTTCATGACCACGACGCGCAGTGGCCAGAGGAGATGCAAGTCTTTCTTGCCGACGATGACGGCGAAGGCTTCCTGAAACTGTTCCAGATACGCCAGCTTGTCGCGTATGGCGCGGTCGCCCGCGTTGCTCATCACTTCAAACGGCGCAGATTTTGCGGAAAGCCAGCGCTCTTCGGCCCGCAGAAAGAGCCCTGTGGATGCCAGGAAAAGAACGCACCAGCGCACGTTCTCATCTTACGCCCGGCGCTGGCGTGGTGACGACGATGGCCTTGGCGGGCATTTGAGACAGCCCGCGGTACCAATGCGGCTCAGAGGAATCGAAGTACACGCTGTCGCCCTGGTTCAAAACGTGTTCTTCCTGGTCGTAGAAGACGGCCAGACTACCTTCGATTACATGAATCAGTTCAGCGCCCTCATGAAAGTGCTCGGATACTTCGCCTGCGCCGCGCATTGGGAACTCGGCCAGATATGCCTGGACGCTTTTTTCCTGGGTGGAGAACGCCAGGCATTCAAAGAAAAAGGCGGGTTTGGGCGTTCCTGCCCGTTCCGGGAACTTGATTCTTTCCTCCGAACGCACGACCGAGAACAATCCCCGGCGCTTCTTGTTCCCAAAAAAGTGCTCCATGCCAACATCGAAAACCATGGCGATACGAGCCAGCGTGGGCAGGGTGGGGATCAGCTTGCCGTTCTCTAACTGGCTGAGCATGGAGGGAGATAATCCGGTATGCGTGCCCAGATTGGTGAGCGAAATTTTCTTGCGCATGCGCAGTTGGCGGAGCTTCTTGCCCAGATCGTAGAGCGATAGGACCCGGCGGATTGTCGCGTCGCTGCTTTCAGCCATACCAGAATCAATTTTATCCTGAATGAATTCTTGGCGCGAATGTTTTGTCGTGCTGAAACGAGTTTCAAGGAATGATTTCATTTGCGAAGCTGCTGGTTTAGTCTCGTACATAAGAAGCTGGTGTTTGCTTGAACCTAGTCGTTTCTATGGACCAGGGAAAGAAGACTGGGAGTTAACGGTGACTGGTGGCGGAGGCTCATACGCTAGCGATTCTTGTCTGATAAGACGTATGCCATGAAGTTCCAGATGCAAAATCTTACCGATGATACTCTCGTGACGTTGTCGCAACAGGGCGATGACAGTGCCTTTGCGGAGTTGTTTCGCCGCTATCGTCCAGCCTGTTTAAAGCTCGCGTTTTCTGTTGTTCGGGAGAGGCAGGACGCCGAGGACGAGGTGCAAAACGCCATGTGGAAGGCGTTTCGCCATATCCGGCAGTTTCAAAGCGATTCCAAATTCTCGACTTGGCTCAACCGGATCGTAGTCAACCAATGCCTGATGCGGCTGCGCCGGGCGCGGCGCGACAAGTTCTTCTACATCGACGATTTTCAGATCGGCGAGGACGGCGGAACCTGGGAGTTGCGCGACACCCGCAAGGGGCCGGAGCAGGAGCTCGGCCAAATGGAAGTGGCGGCGGCGCTGGACAAGGAAATCCGTCGCATTCCGCCGCTGCTGCGGAATGTGTTTTTGCTACGCGACGTCCAGCGGCTCCAAATCGGCGACGTGGCGGATCGCCTGGGGATCTCGGTCGCGGCAGCGAAATCACGGCTGCTGCGCGCACGTAGTGAACTGAGAAATCGGATGGTGAGGCATTGCGGGAGGGCGGGGCCGGCGGTGTTGATGGCATTCCCGCCGCTGTGACTGCCAAGCTGCACCTGGTTGGCCCCGTATTCGTTACCTCTGTCATCGATCCTTCGGGTTGGAGGATTTCCGCAGGGTGAGACGACCGAGGTTTGGAAGGCGCGGCCGAGTCGACGCGACACCGCCTGTTGAAAAGGCTATAACGCTAGGAGCGCGGCGTCGATCGCGGCGACGGTTTCAGGGCCGACTTTTCCATCGGCGTCGAGGCCGTGCGACTGCTGGAAATCCTTCACCGCAGCGGCCGTCATCGGGCCGTAGGACCCGTCAGATACCAGAGGGGGGTCGGCGCCGAGCTTGTTGAGCGAGACCTGCAGCCAGGTCGTGCCGTGCAACGCGGGAGCTTGGCTTCCGAGCGCGGTTTTCCAACGGGCCAACCACAGTTTTCGCTCGTCCAGGCCCGTAAATCCACCATTGAGATGCCAGGTCACGCCGCTCACATCGTCAGCTTGGGCGAAGGGCAAGCAGCGGCAGATGATGAAATCCGCAACCCCGCATTCGAGGGCATTCGCGGGAGCGTTGACGAGATCGGGTTCGTTGACCAAATCGAGGCCGACCTTCGCGCCAAGTGCTTCATAATTCCCCCGGCCGGTGACCTGACTGAGGCCGCGGCCGATGTAAGCGGAGCCGTCATGGGTCCCGGGCCGGTTGCCATTGCGTCCGCCGTAGACGTTGTCGATCAGCTTGGCGCGAAAATCCGGATCGCCGGCAAACGATCCGAGTATTGCAAAGCATGCCGCCTCGCTTCGGAAGCGCGAGGGCCAAACCTGGCACGCGCGCTTTGCGGTGTAATTGATGTTCTCTACCATCTCATTGCCGGCACCGCATTCGTGGCTGAATTGCGCCATCGCATGCGCGATGACGAGATCGCTGTTCAGCCCATATTTAACAAGGACGGCCGGCGCGGCAGCCACAATGCCTTCTACCAGCCCAGGGACACTGTTGTTCCCGTTTGGCCACATCGCGTGCATGATTTCAGGTGTCAGCATAATTCAGGGTAATAACGTTGCTTTGCGCTCTTGGTTAAGCATGATGAATCAATCAACCAGACGAACACTGACAATTCACTGTGGCTTGCAGCACGTCATTGGGCAGGGATGCTATCAAGGCCGAGCATACTCCAAAATTTCCTCCCCCATTAGTAAGCAAGCAGTAGCAGGGGAGTTGAAGTAGATAAACCGCATTCGATATCTCCCCTTGTAAATATATCCCCACGTCTCCAGCACCTGGAAACTTTGCGCGGGGTCTTCAGGATTCCGTATTGAAGGCAGTTGTTTGACGGTCTTATCAATGGTCATTCGATCGTCCGGACCGGAATGAAAGGTAAGGAGTTGTTTTGCCCGATCTATCGCACGCGCCGCACAAGGAATATCTGCGGCATAGCAAGAGGAGCAAGTACCGATTAGGCCCAGGAAAACCAATAAATGAGAGATGAAGTTCATATGGTCCTCGCAAAATTCGATCACGCGCGCGGGCTGCCACGAGCATTTTCAGTACTCTACCACGAATCGCTGATGATAAATCCCCATCGCGACAGAAACGATCAGTGGCCCAATGGGCTGTTCGCGCCAGGAATCGCCGCCGCGCGTGGTCTAACTCATCTTCTACACCACGAACTGCCAGTGACCTACGCCTTAGTTTGGCGCATGCCCTCTTTGGCCGCACGAACAATATATTCGGACGCCCGGAACGCCAGCGCCTGGATGGTCAGCGTGGGGTGATTGCGGCCACCAGTTACTAAGTTGCTGCCGTCCACGATGAACAGGTTGGGCACGTCGTGCGCCCGGTGATACTTGTCGACCACCGACGTCTTGGGATCGTTCCCCATCCGGCAGGTGCCGCGGTTGTGCGCGCCGCCGCGAGCTTCGTTGACCGGAGGCGCCCAGACCT
>DATFZA010000787.1:0-11700 GCA_035314765.1 Bryobacteraceae bacterium | reverse complement strand
GGATAAGACCAGTATTCCTGACGCCGCCATACACAGCTGTACTAAATTATGGCCGCCGCACCGTAATTGGACTAAGCTAACGATTTGTACGGAGGCCTCGATCGAAGAGGGGCCGTGGAGGTTCAAGAACATGAACATTTTCGGACGTGCCGCAGGGTTCTCAAGGCTTCGGTTGGGCAGGCAGAGTTTGGCTTCCCTGTTGTCGTTGGCCCTGTTATTCGTGACCATGCCTCAGAGCCTGCCGGCGCAAGACGCGCCAGCCCCGGACGCGCAAGCGCAGGCGCCGCCATACGCGCAACAGACTCCCGAGCAGTTGCAGCGGTTGGTAGCGCCGATTGCGCTGTATCCGGATTCCCTGGTGGCGCAAATACTGGCCGCATCCACCTTCCCCGAACAGGTGGTCGAAGCGGACCGATGGGTGCAAGCGCATCCCGATTTGAAAGGCGACGCCTTGGGTCACGCTGTAGACCAACAACCCTGGGATCAAAGCGTCAAGGCGCTTACCTCATTTCCGTCCGTCCTGGGAAACATGGACAAGAACCTGGCCTGGACGTCGTCTCTGGGCGACGCCTACTTCAACCAGCAGCCGGACGTGATGGATGCCATACAAGCAATGCGCCAGCGAGCCCAACAAGCCGGCAATCTGAAGAGCACGCAGCAACAAACGGTCGAAACACAAGGCTCGACGATCGTCATTCAGCCTGCTGCCCCAGAGGTCGTCTATGTCCCCGCGTACGACCCGTGGGTGGTTTACGGAGATCCCATCCTGGCGTGGCCGGGCTGGTACCCGTATCCCGGCATCTGGTATGACGGGCCGTACCTTTGGTGGGGAATCGGCTTCGATATCGGTTGGGGCTGGGGTTTTGGATGGGGCTGGGATCATTGGGGATTCGATTGGCATCACCGCTACGCAACTCATGACCACAACCGCTACTACTCCCGCAGCAACACCTTTTACAACCGGAACAATTTCTACCGGGGTGGAAACGCGCGCGGCGACGGATTCAATCGCGCCGGCACGGCGGCCAGGTCCTTCAGCGGAGACACCGGCGCGGCTCGTGGATACGCTCCTCGCGGAAACGAGCCTCGCGAAAACGGGCAACGAGACGCTGAACCCCGAGGCCAGAGCGGCGTGCGCTCAGGAGCCTTCAGCGGCTACGAGCGCGGAGGAGAGGCACGAGGCTTTTCGTCGCGTGGAAGCGCGAGTTTCGGCGGCGGAGGCTTCGGCAGAGGGGGTGGCGGAGGCTTCGGTGGCGGAGGCCACGGCGGCGGTGGGCACCGGTAATCGAGGAGAGAGAAGTTATATGAGGCAAACAAACTTGCGCGACTTTCACTGGGCCAATCTTGCCAAAATGCCCGCGGCTGCTATTCTTTTGGCCGCGTGTTTTCCCGGCGATTCCATAGCGCAGCAGCCGGGCCAGAAGACATTTTCATCGCCGCAAGACGCGAGCACGGCGTTCGTCGCCGCGGCGCAGAGTAACGACGAAAAAGCGATGATCGAGATCCTGGGTCCGGACGGCAAGCAAATCGTTTCGTCCGGAGATGAAACCGAGGACGCCCAGAGCCGCGTCAATTTCGTACGGAGATATCGGGAAATGCACCGTCTGGTGAAAGAACCGGAGGGATTCACCTTGTATGTCGGCGCCGAGAATTGGCCGTTACCCATACCACTCGTCAACAAAGACCGCCTCTGGTATTTCGACACGGCGGCGGGCAAGAAAGAAATTTTGTACCGGCGAATTGGCCAGAATGAGATATCGGCTATTCACGTGTGTCAGGAATTGGTGGCCGCGGAAAAGGAATACTACTCCACAGAGCACGAGTACGCGCAGAAAATCTTCAGCGATGAAGGGCAGCACAATGGCCTTTACTGGAAAGCTGCCAATGGTGAACCTCAGAGCCCGATTGGGCCGCTGATCGCGTCGGCTGTTGCCGAGGGCTATGCGAAAAGCCAGAACGGAGCCCCGACTCCTTACCGCGGTTACTATTTCCACATCTTGACCCGTCAGGGAAAAAATAGCCCAGGTGGACCGAAGAATTACCAGGCCGGCGGCAAAATGACCGAGGGTTTCGCGTTCGTAGCATCTCCCGCGGAATACAGATCCTCCGGCGTGATGACCTTCATCGTGAACGCGGATGGAGTGGTATATCAGAAGGATCTCGGCAGGAAGACCGATTCTCTCGCCAAAGCCATGCAGGAATACAACCCTTCTTCCGGTTGGCAAAAGGCTGAAGATCAGCAGTGGGAGACAGCCGCACTCTCCATCACAAAGGCGAAGTAACTTCGGGGTGCGAAGTCAGAAAGGTCGCGCATGAGAGAGAGCTACGTCCAAGAACTCGAATCGGTTCGCCTGGACTTGGTGCAAATGGGAGACGACTCTTAAGCTGGTGGCCGAAGCGCTGGACGCGATAGCCGATCCGAGACCTGGTCCTGCCGAAAAAGCCAGCGAACTCGATGCCAAGGCCGACCATCAGCATAGATTTATCCACGACCGCTGTTTGGATCTCATCACGCTGCAGGCGGCAAGTGGCGGGCGATGCACGCCGGGTTACCGGCATTCTCGACGCCATCGTAGATCTGGCGTTGATCGGTGACCACGCTTACGAAATAGTGACATTGAGATCGGCGATGGAAGGCTCGCCGCCGTCTCAGGTCTTGGAGCATATGGTGGCACTTGGAGCAAAGGTCCAGGAGTGTTTGTCAGCGGCAGTGGATAGCTGGCGCACTCTGGACCGCGCTCAGGCCCTCTCCGTCCGGCTGCGGGCAGTCCTAATCCGCGCCGAATGTGTCGCTCTGCGCGCGGAGCTTTCTCAACTTGTGCCGGCGCCGGGCGATGCCACCACTTATGTGTATCTAATGCAATTTGCAAGCTTCTGGAACGCATTGTGCAGCATACCGCGAGTGTGGGGATCAGGCAGCCGTGCCGCCCCGTCAGTTCTGGAGCACGGTAAAGCCGAACAACTAGTGCGGTCATGATGGCCCTATAAGCCGCGGCTGAAAATCGGTAAATGGCCAACATTCTTCTCAATATCGGACTCTTTTATAGGTGAGAGGACCTATGAACCAATCAAGACTATTTCTCATCACCGGCCTTGTTCCTGTTGTGCTGGCGCTAGCCGCCTCAGGCTGCGCCACGAAACACTATGTAATGGCGCAACTCGCGCCGGTCAATGCCAAGGTCAGTGCACTCGAAACCAAAACGAACGACCAGGCTGACAAAGAAGCCACAGATGTCTCACGGGTGGAAGAAAAGCTAGGGTCCACCGACAGCAAAGTGGCCGAAGTAGCTTCTTCCGCGCAGCAGGCGAATGCCGGCGCCGCTCAGGCCAATCAGCTTGCACAGCAGAATCAGTCTGCCATCGCAACCAACCAAGCGGCCGTCACGGCGTCGATCGACACCCTGGACAAAGCCATTACCTACTCGCTGGTGGCAACCGGAGATGTCACTTTTGCTTTCAACAAGAGCAATCTGGGCAAAACTGATGAGATGGCGCTCGATAGCCTGGTACAACAAGTTCAATCGAACTCTCGCGTGGTGTTTGAGCTGGTCGGCTTTACCGATCGCGTTGGCGGCACAGACTACAACCTCGCGCTCAGCCGCCGCAGGGCGGAATCGGTGCAGCGGTATCTGGTCCGCCACGGCATACCTCTGAGAGGCATTCACATCGTCGGGCTCGGAAAAGAAGCCGTTCCGCAGGGTTTACTCGCAGACGCTCAGGCAGTGGATGCCAATGCGACAGCCGCCAACTCGCACAGATTGGCTCGGCGCGTGTTGATCCGCATCTATACGCCGAATGCCAGCGTTCCCACTGAGTCCGCGTCGTTGCAACGGTAAGAGAGGAACCTATCACGAAGGAGAATTGGAAATGAAGAGCGTTACGTTTACTGTATTCGTTTGCATCGGCGTGCTAGGCGCGATGTCCCAGCAGGCCAAAGCAAGCGAGTGGGATCAAAGAACCATCTTTACATTCAGCGGGCCGGTGGAGATCCCTGGGCAAGTCCTGGATCCGGGCACTTATGTATTCAAGCTCATGGACTCGCCATCGGACCGCAATATCGTCCAAGTTTTCAATAAGGACGAAAATCACTTGTACGGCACATTCCTCGCCGTACCCGACTACCGTTTGAAGCCGGCCGGGAAATCCATCATTACCTTCGAGGAGCGAGCCGCGGACGCTCCTGAAGCCGTAAGGGCGTGGTTCTATCCTGGCGAGAATTACGGCCATCAATTCGTATATCCCAAAGCGAAGGCCGTACAGTTGGCCCAGACGAACAATCGGCCGGTTGCTTTCATGCCAAATGAACTGGAAGCCAACACTACCAAGCCGGAGCCTGAAGTGGCGCCGCTGAAGCAGGCGCCGGTAAAGGCCCAGCAGCCGACTGGGGAGGAAGTCGAGATCGCCCAAGTGTTTGCTGCTCCGCTAGCTGCGCCATTGCCCCCGGAACTGCCCCATACCGCTAGCGAATTGCCTATGCTGGCTCTATTCGGGTTGTCGTCGCTCGGGGCCGCGGGTTTCCTCCGGCGTGCCAACGCCAATCGGAAGTAGTGGGAAGGTTGGCGCAACGGCGCTGGCCGGCACTTCATGCAGAAAGCGATTCCGGCGGGAGGGCGCATTGCTGCCATGCTGTATGCCCTCCCGCTGCTTTTTCCGATCGCGAGCCAACACCTTCCGGGCCAAACAGGTCCTCCTTCACCGGACTCCACCATCTCGGTGAATGTGGACCTGGTAGTTCTGCATGCGACCGTCCGCAACAGGTACGGCGAGTTTGTCTCCAATCTGCGAAAAGAGAATTTCCAGGTATTGGAAGATGGCGCGCCTCAAACGGTCCGCCTCTTTCAACACGAAGATGCGCCAGTGGCCGCCGGACTCATCGTCGACAACAGCGGGAGCATGGCCCGCAAGAGGAAAGACGTGACCGCGGCGGCGCTGGCTTTCGTGCGCTCCAGCAACCCGCGGGACGAGATGTTCGTCGTCAACTTCAATGAGCGAGTAACTTTGGGGCTGCCCGATACCGAGCTGTTTTCAGCTAGCGACGCGGAGCTGGAAAAAGCCCTGAACGGCGTTCCGGCAAGTGGCGCGACGGCGCTATACGACGCCATCGAAGCGGGGCTCGTCCATTTGAGCAAGGCTACGCTCGACAAGAAGGTACTGATTGTCATCAGCGATGGCGGAGACAACGCCAGCCGTCACAAGCTGAGCCAGGTGTTGGAAAGCGCCGGGCGTTCGGACGCGATCATTTACACCATCGGCTTATTCGACGAAGCCGACCCGGACCGCAACCCGGGCGTCCTCATGAAGATTGCTCACGCCACGGGAGGGGAGTCGTTTCTGCCCACGGAAACCAGCCAGGTCGTGGTGGTCTGCAAACGGATCGCGGAGGATATCCGCAACCAGTACGCGATCGGTTATATCCCGTCCAACCAGGAGCTCGACGGCGCCTATCGGACGATCAACGTGATGGCCACGGGGCCGCACGGTGAAAAACTCGTGGTGCGAACCAGAGCCGGCTACTCGTGGCACAAACTTTAGTCTGTGCTGCCCGGCGGCAAGGGCGGTAGGCCTTTCGGGAGGCCAGTTCTACTTTGTCAAAAACCACTGTCCGGATTTCAATGTTGCTCATCCTCGGCTGGTTTCCTTGCGCATCGCGATTCGAGTTGCGTTCCGTGGCCGGCACTGTGATCGACCGGAGAGGGAATGCACTTCCGGATGCGGTGGTGCAACTGGAGAATACCGGCACGCTGTGGGTCGTGTCTTACATAACCGGCAAAGATGGACGCTACCACTTCACTGGATTGCGTGACGACATCGACTTTACGCTGAAAGCGAAGTATCGAAACCTGTGGTCCAAGCAACGAACCCTGAGTCAGTTTGATTCCTGCAAGCACTTCGAGGTCAAGCTTGTCATACCAACGGAGTAAACCGAAGCTTCAACGCAGTTTGCACCGAGCCGGATCAATTCATGATGTAGATATGCGCGTCTCCGGCAAGGCCAAGACCGCCAAAGTTCTGTGCCAGAGTTACGCCGGACGGAACGCCTTGGCTGGCCAGCCGGACCTGTTCGTATCGAAGATCGACTGGGCTCAGAACGGATATATTCTCGAGAGGAATCGGGACGCCAGCCTCCTTCAACGCCTGCTCGACCATACGATGAGCTAATCGGGCGGCGCCGGCGCTCACCAGGGGCGAGATGATCACAAGGCGCCACTCGTTCGCTTCTTAGGAGTTCTCTCGGAACGAGGACACCGGAAGCTACTTCAAGGGCGTGAGGCTGTCGAGGACTCAATCATGCAGTTGAGGCTCCGCTATATATTCCGATTTTTCGCAAGGTGCTGCCGGCGAAAGAAACGGCATTGTTCTTCCGAATCGACTGGCGACTCTGCGAAATGGTTGACCTGCACAACGAGCCAACGCCGCTTACTCCGCCTCTCATGGAACGCTGAAGTCCGCTCCCGCCCTCAACTTTGAAACATGAACATGGCTTGGCCGCTGGTTGACAACGGTTGATCAACCTGCCCCACTCGTTCAGAACACCAGCTTCAGCGCCACCTGCGCCGACCTCGGCCCCCCAATCTGATACAGCGGATTCAGCCCGCCACTCTGGCCGCCGCTTCCCAGCGATGCTCCCAGCATCTGCGTCGATTGCCCGAATAGAGGAGAACTCAGATAGTTGATGGGCGACCCAAAATTGGGGTGGTTGAAGATGTTGAAAAAATCCGCTCGCGCCTGAAGAGCAAGCCGCTCCCGGAGTTTGAACTGCCTGCGCAGCGTCAAATCGATCTGCGTAGCGCCGAATCCGCGCAGCGCGTTGCGTCCCAGATTTCCTTGGACCGGTCCGGCGGGTGTGATGAATGCCGCCTTGTTGATTCTCTTTCCGCCGGCTACGTTCGGATCCGCAATCCAGAGTGGCACTCCGGAAATCAGATCCGGACGCGCTGCGCCGTTAGCTCCCGTCTCGAGGCCACCGAAGGGGAACGGATTCTTTCCGGTTACGACATTCACTGGAGGCGCGGATCGAGCGTAAATGATCGAATCCGTCGACCAGTTCTCAAATATCGCCTTCCAGATTCCGCCCCCTGGCCGCTGTAAGTTAAGGGTGGGTATGTTATAGGACACTGCGCCTGAGAACGTCTGCCGGATGTCGTAGTCGGACGAACCTCGCTCCTGGGACAAAGGCGCGTCGTTAGCCGGCAAATTCACCGGATTGGCGTCGGAGGAAGCGTCGTCGATCGAATGCGCCCAGGTATAGACAACAGTGTCTGTAAACCGTGCCCCAGGCGATGGCGGAACTGCGCTTGCAGCGCCTGATAGCTGGAGTCCGCGCCATTCCTCATCACATTAAACTGTCCGGTGAAGTTGGGATTCGGCGCTTTGTAAAAGTCCTGCCGCATCAGCTTCCGGCCAGCCGCGCCGAGGTATGTGACTGTAATGACATCGGCCTTTCCCACAGTCCTTTCCACCGCCGCGTTCCACTCATACGTTCTGGGTAAGACGTGGCTCGGGTCTACCACCACAAGATAAGAAACAGGCGGAGTCGTCGTAAAAGGAGCCGGCGCCGCAGCGGCAGCGCTCAGCGGGAATGACGTATTCAGAATAACCTTGTCTTGAGTGAATGGGAATGCGCTCGTCCCATTCGCTACAGCGGAGTATCCGAGGTCGTAAAAGATGCCGGCGCCGGCTCTCAGAACCAGATTTGGGAGCGGCTGCCAGGCCAGACCGAGCCTCGGAGCGAAGTCGTCTTTTTGCAGATGCCACAAGGGCGTTCCCTGCGGCGCCAATGTCATGGTCGCAAAATTATTCACTTGCGTGACAGTGAACGGAAGAGTGCCATTGGGCGATGTGGGCGCGGCATTGTACTCCCACCGCACGCCATAGGTGATGGTCAATGTGCGGGTGGTCTTCCACGTGTCCTGCGCAAACAAGCTCCAGTTTGAGAAAATCAATTGGACATCGGCGTTCCTCGAATTCACGACCGCCTCAGGCACGGTGTTGGTCAGAGCATTTGACAAGGAAAGGAAGCCATATTCCAGTGTATAGGGTACAAGTCCGGCTTCTGGATTGAGACGGCGATAATCCAGCCCGAGCTTCAGTTGGTGTGTGCCAATGATGCGAGAAACGTTGTCGATCACGTTGATCTGTTGCTGAAGGTTGTCTGCGGACTTGCCGGTGAAGAATGCAATTCCATAAGGAGTAGAGTCGGCATAAAATTCGAAGCGCGAGTCTTGCGGAGTGACGCCCGGCGGATAGAGAGTTGAATCCGAAGGAGGCACTGCACCCTCGAAATTGTCGAGCGTCAGGAAACTGTTCGCTCGGCTGCGGCTGTAATTGAAATGGAACTCGTTGGTCAAGCGCGAGGTCAGCGCCTGATTGGTTCCAACGGTCAGGCTTTGGGTCCGGTACTTTATATGCTGAACGTTGCTGTACTCATAGCCGCCGGCGCCACGCCGATCGATCTCCGATGGAGCACCGCTGTACCTTCCGAAAACAGTCACTCTTTCCAAAGGCATGTAATCGATCCGGATGCCCGAAGAATTCAGCGTGGAGGGATCGGAGTAGCTCGCCGAAAATGCCGCCGTTCCGTTGCCGAGGTCGCGGCCGTTCGGCAAGGGGAAGGCTTCGAGCAAAGGTTGGACGGCTGTGGGCGCATTCTGGCGCGACGCCAGGGACGGCACGTACGTATCCGCGATATTAGGTTGGCGCACCCTCAGCCCCTCGTAGGAGGCGAAGAAGAAGAGCTTGTCTTTTCTGATCGGCCCGCCCAACACGCCGCCGAAATCATTTTGCCGCAGTTCGGGCCTCGCCAGATCGTTAGCATTGGCGAACCAATCGTTGGCATCCAGCTTGTCGTTGCGGAAATACTCGAATGCAGTACCGTGAAATGTGTTGGTGCCGGACTTGGTGACCACTGATATTTGAGCGCCTGGAGTACGCCCATATTCCGGCGCAAAGGTCGAAGTTTGAATCCGGAACTCTTCCAGCGCATCCAGCGACACCAGGTTGCTGGTCCCTCCAAAGGCGTTGGTCGCGGGAAGCTGGCCGGCGCCGCTCTGGAACAATAAGCCGCCACCCCCAGCAGTTCCCAGGTTGGCGCTTACTCCATCCACCAGGAAGTAATTTGCATCCGGATGCTGGCCGTTCACGCTGAACTGGCCCTGCTCGTATTGATTACTAGGCACCAGAACCACTCCCGGCGTCAGATCAATGAGGGAGCTGAAGCTCCGCCCGTTCAGGGGCAGGTTTTCCACGAACCGGTTGCCGATCACAGTGCTCACTGACGCATCCGCAGTGTTGAGCAGCGGCGCGCTGCCCTCGACGGTAACAACGTCCGTGGCGTTTCCGATGGAGAGTGCGAAATCCAACCGTGCGCGTTGATCGACCTCGACTGTGGTCCCATTCTGGTGAACCGCTTTGAACCCCTTTGCCTCAACGGTAATGTTGTAGGGGCCGGGTAGGAGGGCTGGTACGCTGTATTCGCCTTGAGCGTTGGAGGAGGCGGCGCGGGTCGCGGCAGTGTTGGAATTCTCCACGCTAATTCGTGCGCCTGGAACCGCCCGGCCGGAAGGATCGGTGATTATGCCGGAAAGCGCGGCGTTCTGGGCGAGCAGGGGAATCCCCAGCCACAGATACACGCAGATGGACGCAGATAAGACCCACTTTGAAGTCATGCGGGTGGACCAAGTATACCCCGGTCAAACGTGGAGGGGCTACCCTCGAAAGGGGGACAATCTTTCACCCGATGGGGTTCGCAGGAAAAATGCCGCGAGGCTGGTTTGGGTGCAAACTATATGGATACGGGATGATTGTGCCTGCCATGGAGACAGCGGAGCGAAAAGGACGAGCCGTGATCGCGCTAGGCATCCTCCTGGCATGCTGCCCTTGTGCTTTCGCCTTAAACCCATCTCTCGACATCAATCAATACGCCCACACCGCGTGGACGGTCCGCGAAGGCTTTTTCGAAAGCGGAATTACCTCAATTGCTCAGACGCCCGACGGTTATCTCTGGCTCTCCACGGAATTCGGCTTGCTTCGCTTCGATGGCGTTCGGAGCGTCCCGTGGTCGCCGCCAGCGGGGGATCATCTCCCCGCCAGCAATATTCGAAGCCTGCTCGCCGCGCACGACGGGCGTCTTTGGATTGGCACCAATGAAGGGCTTGCCAGTTGGAAGGACGGCAAGCTGACTCACTACCCAGAACTTGCTGGACAGGTTGTTCGTCAACTCCTTGAGGATCGTGAAAGGACGGTGTGGGCCGCCGGGTGGGCGCTGTCCACTGGCAGACTCTGCGCGATTCAGAGTGGCAGCACTCAGTGCTACGGAGAGGACGGCAGTCTCGGTCGCGGAGCGCTCCCGTTGTATGAGGACAGCGGTGGCAATCTTTGGGCTGGAGCGAAGACCGGGCTTTGGCGATGGAGGCCCGGTACTCCGAAACTCTATCCGACGCCAGACATGGCGCTCGGTCTGATCGAAGGCGACAACGGCGCACTCTTGATCGCCATGCGCGGCGGGATCAGAAAGCTCGTTGACGGGAAGGCCGAGCTGTATCCCATTCCACGTGTCGTGCGGCAGTTCACGCCCTCGTGTCTGCTCCGGGATCGAAATGGCGGTCTGTGGATCGGAACGGCGGACCAGGGCCTCTTGCATGTACACGAGGGAAGGACAGATCTGTTTGCGAAGTCTGACGGTCTCTCCGGCGATGCCATCCAACGCCTCTTCGAGGATCGTGAAGGCACTATTTGGGTCGGTACCCTTGACGGCCTCGACCGCTTTCGCGACTTGGCCGTCTCCACAATTTCTGGCAAGCAAGGTTTGTCCAATGCCGCCGTTTGGTCCGTTCTGGCGGCCAGGGACGGCAGCGTTTGGTTTGGCACTATTGATGGCTTGAACAGATGGAAGGACGGCCAAATCACGATTTACCGCAAGCGAAGTGGATTGGCAGATGATCGCGTGGATTCCCTCTTTCAGGACGATCGCGGGCGGATTTGGGTCTCCACGAATCGTGGGGTTGCCTGGTTCGAGAATGGCCGGTTTATTCCGGTAACCGGCGTGCCCGGCGGAGTCGTGGATTCCATCGCACAGGACGCTACGGGGGATCTCTGGATCAGCGACCAGGATCAGGGCCTTTTTCATTTGCTCAGGGAGGGTGTGGCCGGAAAAATTCCATGGGCGAGGTTGGGACGGATGGACTTCGCATACACCCTATTCCCCGATCCTGTGCAGGGCGGCCTGTGGCTTGGATTTTTCCGGGGTGGCGTGGCGTATTTCAAGGACGGCCAAGTGCGCGCATCGGTCGCACGCGCCGACGGGTTGGGACAGGGCCGTGTCAGCGGCCTTCAACTCGATCGAGACGGCACGCTGTGGGCCGCAACCGAGGGCGGTCTCAGCCGTGTGAAAAATGGCCGTGTCGCCACGCTTACGAGTAAGAACGGATTGCCGTGCGATACGGTTCTTTGGGTGATGGAAGACAACGACCATTCGTTCTGGCTGTACATGGCCTGCGGCCTTGTGCGCATTTCCCGGCCTGAGTTGGACGCATGGGCCGCCGATTCGAAGCGGACGGTCCAGGTCACGGTCTACGATAGTCTGGACGGAGTTAGGAGCCACTCGCGCGACGCAGGCTTCAGCCCGACCGTCGCCAAATCCACAGACGGTAGATTGTGGTTCCTGCCCTGGGATGGCGTCAGCGTCGTCGATCCGCGTCACCT
>DATFZA010000786.1:0-6026 GCA_035314765.1 Bryobacteraceae bacterium | reverse complement strand
CGCTTCCGGCGGAAGCGCTGATGTAGCCACCGGCGGCGATGATGCGGTCAAACGCGCTCCGGTCCACCACCAGGTCTTTAATAATCGGAAACGCCTTGGCGCGCCACGGTTCCAGATACAGTTCCTCGCCGTCCGTGAAATGGCGCATGGTCAACTGGCACACCGTGGTGCCGGGC
This sequence comes from Bryobacteraceae bacterium, assembly GCA_035314765.1. Taxonomy (GTDB): domain Bacteria; phylum Acidobacteriota; class Terriglobia; order Bryobacterales; family Bryobacteraceae; genus DATFZA01. The sequence goes on along the minus strand of DATFZA010000786.1, from coordinate 5,850 downwards.
AGGGGGCCGTGCGCAATACCGGAAATCATGAATCCGCAGGAGCCGCAGATGCCTTCCCGGCAATCGTGTTCAAAGGCGATCGGCTCTTCGCCTTTCACGATGAGATCTTCATTCACCACGTCCAGCAGTTCGAGCATGGACATCTCGCCGTCCACTTGACCGGCTTCGTAGCGGACCATCTTGCCGGGCGCGCCGGGCCCTTTTTGCCGCCATACGTGCAAAACCAATTGCATTTAGTTGCCGCTCCGGTGACGCAGAAAAAGCCAGCACAGGCTAAAGCCTGTGCCACTAGTTGAAGCTAAATGCCTGGTGAAAGGTGGCACAGGCTTTAGCCTGTGCTGGTGGACCGCTTTTTTCCCCGTCCTCATTTGTAACTCCGCTGGCTAGGATGCACGTACTCAAACTCCAGTGGTTCCTTATTCAGCACCGGTTGTGCGTCCTGCCCCTGGTACTCCCACGCCGCCGCGTACGAAAAGTGTTCATCATCGCGCTGGGCTTCTCCGTCGGCGGTTTGATACTCCTCGCGGAAATGTCCTCCGCAGCTTTCATCGCGCTGGCGCGCGTCCAGGCATATCAGCTCGGCGAGTTCGAAGAAGTCGGCCACACGTCCGGCTTTTTCCAGTGATTGGTTCAGTTCTTCCCCGGAGCCGAGCACTTTGACATCCTGCCAATATTCCTGACGCAACTCGCGAATCTTTTCGATCGCCTGTTCCAGACCCGCCGCATTGCGGGACATGCCGCATTGATCCCACATGATTTTGCCCAATTCCCGGTGAAAGCTATCCACGGTCCGTTTGCCGTTGATCGAGAGCAGCCGCTTGGTCATCTCTTGAACGCAGGCCTCGGCTTGGCGAAACGCGGGATGCGTAACGCTCAGTTGCTCAGTCTTATTCGTGGCGATGTAATCGCCGACGGTATAGGGCAGGATGAAGTATCCATCGGAGAGCCCTTGCATCAGCGCGCTGGCGCCGAGGCGATTGGCGCCGTGGTCGGAGAAATTTGCTTCGCCGGCCGCAAACAGACCGGGAATCGTGGTCATGAGATTGTAGTCAACCCACAAGCCACCCATGGTGTAATGAATCGCCGGATAGATGCGCATGGGAACTTTGTAGGGATCTTCGCCGGTGATGCGTTCGTACATGTCGAACAGATTGCTGTAGCGTTCTCGAATGGTACTTGCGCCCAGCCGCTGGATGGCGTCGGCAAAATCGAGATAGACAGCCAGTCCTGTCTCGCCCACGCCGCGGCCTTCGTCGCAAACCGCCTTGGCGTTGCGCGAGGCGACATCGCGCGGCACCAGATTTCCGAAACTGGGATAGCGGCGCTCCAGGTAGTAATCCCGCTCGCCCTCCGGAATCTGGGAGGGACCGCGCTTATCGCCTTTTTGCTTAGGCACCCAGACCCGGCCGTCGTTGCGAAGCGATTCCGACATGAGGGTCAGCTTGCTCTGATAATCGCCCGAGACCGGGATACAAGTGGGGTGAATCTGCGTGAAGCAGGGATTGCCGAAAGCCGCGCCTTTCTTGTAAGCGCGCCAGATCGCGGTAGCGTTGGACCCTTTGGCGTTGGTCGACAAATAATAGAGGTTACCGTAGCCGCCCGTGGCCAAGACCACGGCGTCAGCCGCGTGAGATTCAATTGCGCCGGTAACCAGATTGCGCGTAACGATGCCGCGGGCACGGCCATCCACCACCACGACATCCAGCATTTCGGTGCGCGGATACATGGTGACGCGGCCGGCGTCGATCTGCCGTTCCAGTGCTTGATACGCGCCCAGAAGCAATTGCTGTCCGGTCTGGCCTCGAGCGTAGAACGTGCGCGAGACTTGCGCGCCGCCGAAGGAACGGTTAGACAGCAGCCCGCCATACTCGCGGGCGAACGGGACGCCTTGCGCCACGCACTGGTCGATAATGTTCACGCTGATCTGCGCCAGCCGGTAAACATTAGACTCGCGAGCCCGGAAGTCGCCGCCCTTCACGGTGTCGTAGAACAGGCGATAGACGCTGTCGCCGTCGTTCTGATAATTCTTGGCGGCGTTGATTCCGCCCTGCGCGGCGATGCTATGCGCGCGCCGCGGAGAATCCTGAAAGCAGAAACACTTGACGTTGTAGCCCAACTCAGCTAGCGTAGCCGCGCCCGCGCCGCCGGCCAGCCCGCTTCCTACCACGATGACCGTGTGTTTGCGTTTGTTGGCCGGGTTGACCAGCTTCATCTCAAACTTGGCTTGATCCCAACGATGCTCAATCGGCCCGGAAGGTACTCGAGAGTTCAATTGCATGGCTAGCGCACCACCCCCGTCAGCACCGCGACCGGAATCGAGATATTGCCCACCGCGATCAGAATGGCGACTACTTTGGCGGACGTGCGAAGGATCGCCGAATACTTGGGGTGGTGTAGCCCAAGCGTTTGAAACATGCTCCAAAGGCCGTGGTACAGATGCAGGCACAGCAACACCATCGCGAGGATGTAGAAGGCGGAAATCCAGGGCACGCTGAAGCTCGAAACCACGTTGTCGTGGACATGGCCTTCGATATAGTTCGGGTTCGCTGCGCCAAAAGTGAAATCGAGCAGGTGATAAATTACAAACGCCAGGATGATCGGGCCGCTCCAGTACATGGTGCGGGAAGCATAAGTCGATTGGATGGCCTTTTTCTTCACGTAGCCCGCCGGGCGGGCGTCCATTTTCCTGACTGCTAGTTGAACCGACGACCAGATGTGCAGCAGCACCATCACCAGCAGCGTGATGCGGGCGCCCCACAGAGCCGCGGGCAGGGAACGCAAGAACACCGCGTACTGATCCAGCTTCTGGACGCCCTCGGGCGACGGCGGTTCATAGATCTGAAGATTGCCAACCAGGTGGCCAACAACGAAAAGGAAAAGAACAATTCCGCTGACCGCCATGACGGCCTTCTTGCCGATGGTGGAATCATAAAACCGGATCGCCCGGCTATGCGGGAGGCCTGCCGCCGTCACGCTCATTGGTTAACTTTTCACCCCTATGGATGATCGCAGTCCACCAGGAGGCGCTACTTTGCTGTGCGTGTGCTTCAAAGATTAGAATAGCGCGGCGAAGTTTTGCTGTTAGCCTCGGCATGGCTGCCTCAACAGCCGGTCGAGGCTTGATCTCCAGCCCGTCGACACCCGCGGAACCGCGGATAGCTGTGGTCAATGGATTGCAATAGTAACTTCTAAAAAGAGTAAAAGGAGGAATTCCATGATTCGAATTCTTGTTGCGTGCCTGGCGTTTCTCAGCATGGCGAGGGTCCTTCCGGCGAGTGGCAATGACCCTCATCCCCCAGTTCCGCTGATTGCGACTGTGGAGCCCGATACTGCGAAAGCCGGCCATGCGGTGCAAGCAAATGGGACGTCACTTGATAAATCCGTGGTCGCAGGCCTGTACCTGATTCAGGACGAGAACACGACTGAGGTGAAGATCACTAGCCAGACTGAAGCTGCAATAAAATTCACGGTCCCCGGCGATGTGAAGCCTGGCCGGTATCGCCTGATGGTACTGACCAACGCCCTAAATCCGCAGTACATCGAGGAGCCGGTCTTCTTCACCGTTGAGTAGCGGTAGGTCGCCCTGCCGAGTGCCCCCTGTGCGCTAACGCACCCAGAGGACGTGGTGCCTTCGCGCAATTCAGGCCGGAGGGGCGGCGCTAGTGCCGATAGGGCGCTGCCTCTTTCAGCCCTGGAGGGAGTCTTCTTTCGGCCACAAACGGACGAGAGCAGCGTGGGGTGCCGAACACCAGGCTGAATTGCGGCGGGCACTCTGGTGTCTCGCGTTTTGGTGCAGAAGCTCCATCAGACGTCCGCTGCCGAGATAGCGCGCGGCCAAGGACGGGAAAGCCGCACTCGCAGATTCGGCGCAGCCCAAGGGCATTTACCGCGTATTTTGAAAATGTTGCCCAGCGGCTTCGGTTTAAGCTTTTTGGAACCTGCGTTGGCGGCATACTCGTGTAAGTCCCATATTTGATACACTGGCCGGTGTGCGTCCGATCGTCTTTCACCCGGGTGCGCGAGACGCAATTCGCGGTTTTCCCAAAGAGGTACGAACTCGTTTGGGAAGAGGTCTTTTTCGGCTGCAAATGGGCGAACAGCTTGGGATGCCGAATGCGAGGCCGATGCCGGCAGTCGCCCCGGGCGTCTCGGAGCTTCGAGTCAAGGGAGAGGACGGAGCATATCGGTGTTCTATTTCACCGCGTCGTCGCGGGGTGTTCTGGTCTTTCACGCTTTTACGAAGAAGACCCAGCAGACAACTGCCGGAGACATAGCGCTCGGCAGACGACGGTTGAAGGAGCTTTTCGATGCCTAGACTGAAACCGATAATCGCCAAGACTCCGGAAGACTTGGCTGCAGCGCTGGGGCTTTCCGTCACGGACGCGAAAGAGTGGGATGTGCACTGCACTTTGCTCAAGCGGCTCAAGGCGATTGTGCGTAAGCAGGGAGTGACCCACGCCGAGGTTGCCAAGCGCGCGGGCACTTCGCGAACCAGGATCACCGCCATCTTGAATGACGATCTAGACCATGTTTCGAGCGACCTCCTGATCCGGATCATTGGGTCGCTCGGCTATCGGGTGAAAGTGTCAGTGGTGCGGAGCGACACGGCGGCATAACTTCACGCGTCGAGTGGGCTGGCTGCCGGGAAATCCTGCCGGAACAGCCGCACCCACCCGAGCAAGGCGAATCCTCCCATGACAAAGATGGAAACCAGGGCCGAGGCGCCCAGGATACCGCTCACCTGCCATTGCGTTCCCGTGGCGTCGGCGACCACGGAGAGTCCGGGCGGCTGAACCACCGCGAGATTTCCGGCCGCCGACACTGCGTACAAGAGCACGGCGGGATACCAAAAATTGGACGGCGGAGGAGATGATGAGTTGGCCGGGCGGCGGCGAAGATAGAACGCAAACGAGAAGTAGATCATAAAAATCGTTAAGTACCAGCCGAGGAAGTTACTCAAAGGGACACCGAAGTAAGCGCCTCCTTGATGCCACGACCAGGCATGCACCAGGTTCGACCAAATCGGGTCCATGGACAAATCCCAAGCGACCATGATGAAGGAAGCGAGCAGTGGTTGCGCTACGCGCCCGCCGGAGCGGCCGAGGATAACCAGAGCCAGAATCCACGACGCATAACCCATGCCAATGTAGGCGAGCCCGAGCAAGACCGGCGCCTGGAACAACTTGGGCCCCATCACCTCCGTGAAGTGGTAATGGCCGAACGGAAAACCGGTAAAGATGCTGAGGTTTTCGAACAGATTCCCAACCACAATGCAGAGCAGCGTGAAGGTAAGAATGCCGCGCGGCCGGTACAGGACGGCGCCGTGGAAGAGCGCAAACAACAGAGGCGGCAATACGTGAAGGGCCACGATGACCAGCACCGGAATCTTGTCCGGGAACGCTTGCGAGATTCGCGCGGCCGCGTACAGCAAGACTAATCCCCAGAGCGGAGCGATCATTCTTCCGATCATACTAGCCGAGACCGGGCGTCCGGACGCAGCTCGAAAAAACGAACTGGTCAAACCGGGTGCTGAGGGACTCGGGCTAGAAAGCCGCTGGTTTGAAAGCAGCTAAATGAGCGGAAACTTAATTAGAATAACGTACAGTACTAGTACCCGTGGGAGTATTTGGGTGGTAATCTCGCCTAAGGGCGTAAGATGGCCTAACCAGGGCACAGACAGAGAGATAGGGACTAGCCGGCCTAGCGGCGCTCCACAAAAGCTTCAGTCTCAGCTGGATAGCGCCACTCGTGGTCCTACGGCCCCACAGGTTATCCCCTAAGTAGTACTGGTACCTATCCACTCAAAAAAGGACTAGTACAAAAGCTAGACATATTGTTCGGACCCGGTAT